>JAYTXX010000107.1:0-10775 GCA_043742725.1 Bacteroidota bacterium
TTGGTAGAAACAACGAATAAAACAATTTGTAAGTCCCGTAGGGACGATATTTACCAATGAACTCAATGCTTTCTTAATTTCGTCCCTACGGGACTTTACGTTCTTATCGTATATTATTTTCTACCAATATTTTGTCCCTACGGGACAAGCGATGCAGCAATTTTACAAATAGCAAATGAATATAGCTTCTCAAACCATTTTTCTGAAAAAGAAAAACACTTGAACGTATAATGCACCGTCATTGCGAACGGAGTGAAGCAATCTCTACACAAAGCATTACTTATGGATTGCTTCGGGCGAAAAGCCCTCGCAATGACCAACACCAACAATGCCAGTCAGTTCGAGTAGCGACCACAGGGAGCGTATCGAGAACCATTTATAATTCATCACTCAAAACTCATCATTCCTTTTCACCCGTTCTCAAACCATTTTTATGAAAAAGAAAAACACTTGAACTGATAATGCACCGTCATTGCGAACGGAGTGAAGCAATCTCTACACAAAGCGTTACTTATGGATTGCTTCGGGCGAAAAGCCCTCGCAATGACCAACACCAACAATGTCAGTCAGTTCGAGTAGCGACCACAGGGAGCGTATCGAGAACCATTTATAATTCATCACTCAAAACTCATCATTCCTTTTCACCGTTTCACAATACGCTTTTTTGAAAAAGAAAAACACTTGAACGCATAAAATAATAGGGAGCAAATAACATGTTCCAAAAATATTTTTTATACCCCGTGCAACCTTTTAGTACAACTTCGCATCTTTGAGGTTAGATTAATAGATTTTTTAAAGATTAAAGGATTTAAAAACCCACCACCCATAAGGTTTTACGCTTCCAAAATGATTTGTTTTCATTTTGGGAGCGTTTTTATTTTTTAATCGTTAAAAAAGAATTAAAAATAAAATAAAAATAATTTGTTTTATATTATATAATTTGTTGTAAATTAGCAGAATTAAAATAAACCTTAAGATTAATCAGTTATAATTTTGCCTATGAAATTTAAAATCTACTCTTCACTTTTTCTTCCTTCTTTTTTTGTTTTGAATCAGTTGAATGCTCAATCAAAACTGGAGAACACAGCTTCATTTGAAAATTCAAAAAAAACAAAATACAAATCGTTTTTTAAGTTATTTGTACTATCTATTTTTGTTGGATGTGCTTCGGGCACTTTCGCACAAGGAGAATGCCTTTCGGGTGGGTGTCCTATATCAACTGACCAATGGCCTCCAGGTACTACCTTAAGTACCACATCCACAAGCTTTACTACAGCCACAAGTACTATGAATGGCGGACAGTTTGCTGTTTGTTCAGTAGTAAATGGAACTATCTATGAATGGTCGCTTTGTCCAAGTGATGGGGCTCTAAATAGTTTGGGTTATGATGCGGAAATGTCTTTATTCAATAATTTTACAGACCAGTTTATTTGCTTTAGTAACGATTATTGTGGCAATTATCCTAAAATTCATTGGCAGGCTACATTTGATGGGGCAGTAAATGTTCAAATAGACGAAGTGCCTTGTACTGCCAATTCTGTTTCTACAAAACTTCGATGGAGAGTTTATGACCCCAATACAAGTATTAACAATATTGAAAAACAATTAATTGATATAGAACTTTATCCTAACCCAACTTCGGATATTTTAAAAATTAAATGTGATAAGTTGACACTTTTTAATAAAGTTTACGTATACAATGTGCTTGGCAAAATTGTTTTGGAAGACAATTTTTTTAGTAACAAAAAAAATTCCGAATTAAATGTTTCTACACTTGTGTCAGGTGTATATACTATAGTTTTTAAAGGAATCAACGAAATAAAAACACTCAAATTTATTAAAGTAAATTAGTATTAATATCTTAATAATACCCTGTAAAATGAAAACTAAACACAACCTTTCTATTTTAAATACTTTTAGAAGTATTGTAATGGTAGTAGTAGCTTCTCTTTTGCTATCTGCTAATAGCTTATTCTCTCAAACCATAACTCTTTATACTTCTGGTTTTGAAGATGCAATTGGAAATTATGCACTTTCTACTGCATCTACTAATTCTGTAACTGTTTTATCATCAGGAGGAAGAACTGCGTCAAAGTGCGCTGGTTTAGTATCAGGGGGTGATGGTTCGGGCTTTATATGTCCAACAAGTACTTTCACTCTTACCGCATGTAAACAATATTCTTTAACTTTTTATGCAAAAGTAGTAACTTGTTATGGCGGAGTTGTAAGAGCTGTAAAAGCTGCTAGTACAAGCTATACTGACATGAACAATGCTTCAGGAAGCGATATTCTAATAGATTTGACTTTAGCAAGTCCTAATGCGGCTTATACAGCATACAATGCGACATGGGTACAAACAACTACAGAGGTTGTTAATTTGGGTGTTTATATAGAAGTTTCAGGAGCCTCTGGTCCTTGTGGAAGCGAAAATGCGATCGTAGATGATGTTACATTAACAGAAACAACATTAGGTACTGTAGCTGGTGGCACAAGTAGTGCAAGTCCTACATCGGTTGCTTGTGGGGGTACAACAACTTTAAGCCTTACAGGCCAAACGGGTTACATTCAATGGCAAATCTCTATTGATGGTGGCACTACTTATGTAGATGTGGATGGAGAAAATAGTTCAACCTTTATTCCACCAAACTTAAATTATACTACCTCTTTTAGAGCAAAAATGCAAGGTGCAAGTTGCACCGTTGCTTACTCTTCGGTTTCTACTGTTTCGGTTACTGGTACAAGTTCTGCCACTTGGCTTACTACTGGTACCAATGCTTGGGGCACAGCTTCTAATTGGAGCCCTGCTGCTGTACCTACTGCTTGCACCGATGTTACAATTCCATCTGGTGGTACCCAACCTACCATTTCAGCTGCGGCAGTTTGTAGAAGTTTAACAGTCAACTCCAGTGCTACACTTACCATTAACAGTACGTTATCCATTTACGGTAATTTAACCAACAATGGAAATATGAATGATGCAAATGCATCAGGTTATATTGATTTGTATGGTTCAAATGGTACTTGGGGCGGAACGGGTACTTATTTAAACGGAGCTACTCAAACGGGTAAAGTAAGAGTAAGAAACAACGCTTTATATACCTTAACTGGCGACCCTACTGTATCAGTTATGAATTCAAGTGGTTTATCTACTAATGGTGAACTATACTACAGTAATAGAACACTAACAGTTACCACCACTTGGTATTGCACATTCTATAACTTTTTGCAAACGGGTACATTACGAATAAAAGGTGGAGGAAGTGTGAATACCGCTAAATCTGATTATGGAACTGGTAATCTTTGGATAGATTATCAGGGGACAAGTACTTTTGGATTTAATCTCGAAGACGATTATTACAATGTTTGGTTCAATTCCAACGGTGGAGGTGCTGTAGGTTTTGGTTCTTCTGCAAAAGATGTTACCGTTAAAAATAATTTTTGGATAAAAGGTGGTACAACTACAGTTGTAGATATGACAGGATCAGGAAACAACGGCTTAAAAATCGGTGGTGATTTTACCAACGATGGTGCTGGTTCTACAAGTTTTTTAGCTCAAACGTGTATGGTTTGGATGAACGGAACAAAAGCACAAACTATAGGAGGTACAGGAATAACCACCTTTAATAAACTACGAATAGATAACTCAACCGCTGGTGGCGTTACTTTGACACAAGATGCAAGATGCTCTGGTGCAAATACAGGTGGTGCAAATAACAACGACCCCTATAAAAACCTTGGTGGTTTGGATTTAAAACAAGGTGCGTTATTTTTGAACTCAAAACGTTTTACTGTTTTAAATACGTCAACCGTTGCAATAACCCGTACAAGTGGTTATGTAGTTAGTGAAACCAATTCGGGTACAAACACAAGCTTTCTGGAATGGGACATGACTGCGTCTAACACAGGAGCACACGTTTATCCTTTTGGAGTTAGTGGTAACTATATTCCTTTTACATTCAATAAAACAAGCACTGCGAATTTGTCGAATATTTCGATATCCACAAGAGCTACTTCTGCTTCTGATAACACCCCTTGGGCAGGCACAAGCAATGTAGCTGCTGTAAGTTCTATGATGTCATCTTCTGCTTATTATGCTGATGCATCCGCCCCTTCTGTTATCGACCGCTGGTGGGATATACAAGCATCAGCCGCAGTTACAAGTAATTTGACTTTTTCCTACCAAGGTTCCGAAAATACAACTTCACTTGCACCTACAGGTACAATGCAAGCGCAACATTGGAATGGTACTGGTTGGGATGCTCCAGTAGGTAGTGGAACAGGCGTTACTTCGGGTGTAGGTACTGTTTCTGTAACAGGTGCAAGTACTTTCTCTCCTTGGGTCATTACATCAGCAGCAGCACCATTGCCAATAGAATTAACAAGCTTTACAGCAACTTGTAGTGATAAAAATGTAGTTGTAAAATGGATAACAGCATCTGAAACAAATACAAGTACCTTTGCTGTAGAAAGAAGTGTTGATGGTATTGGTTATTATTCAGTAGGAATGGTAAATGCAGCAGGAACAACAGCACAAGTTCATAACTATGTAATTACCGACTACAATCCTATTGCAGGTGTAAAAACGTATTATCGCTTAAAAGAAACCGATATATTTGGTAAATCAAAATATTATCAGGTTGTTATTTCCGATTGCGATAGTAATCTTTCTTCAACAGTAACTACGTATAATAATCAACAAGGAAACATCGTTATTACTCTTAATACCGAAGCAAATAATACCTATGTTGCAACATTGTACGATGTTGTTGGTAACAAAGTAATCAACGAACAATTTACAGCAGAAAAAGGAAGTAATAATTTCAAATTAAATATTTCAAATTTGAACTCAGGCGTTTATTTTATTTCTATTGAAAATGGAGAAAAACGTACTACTCAAAAAATATTTATTAATAACTAATAATGCATTTCGCATAATATTGCGAAGAGAAATAAAGGAACACAAAACAAAAAAACACCTCGTTTTCGAGGTGTTTTTTTTTGATGAAAAATTCATATAAAAATCAATCATTTAAAACCTTTATATTTGTTGAAGTTTAAATAATAAGAATGAAAACATACGAATTAAAAATAGCTTATACCGAGTTTGACAATGCAAGTGAATTGAGCAATGAAGAACAAGCATTGCTTCAAAAGGCTCGTGAAATAAGCAAATTGGCGTATGCACCTTATTCCAATTTTTTTGTTGGTGCAGCCTTGTTGTTAGAAAACGGAGAAGTGGTGTTGGGCAATAATCAGGAAAATGTAGCTTTCCCAAGTGGTTTGTGTGCCGAGCGTGTTGCTATTTTTAGTGCAGGAGCAAATTATCCAAACCAAAAAATAAAAACAATTGCTATAAGTTGTAACTCCAAAACATTTGAAGTGAATGAACCACTTTCGCCTTGTGGTAGTTGCCGACAAGCAATGAGCGAATATGAAATGAAACAAAATGCAAACATTAAAATAATATTAGCAGGAGAAAAAGGAAAAATACGTGTTGTAAATAGTATTTCGGATTTGCTTCCTTTTATGTTCAAAGCAGAAGCATTGAAGAAAGGCTAAATAATTCATTTGCTTTTTGGTGAATTATAAAATTAGCTTATAAGTCCCGTAGGGACGAACTATTGGTAATAAAGGAATCGATATAAAAAACAAGTCCCGTAGGGACAAGATATTGGTAGATACAACAGAATAAAATAATTCGTAAGTCCCGTAGGGACGATATTTACCAATGAATCAATGCTTTCTTAAAATCGTCCCTACGGGACAAGCGAGATAGAAATTTTACAAAAGCAAATGAATTAAATAGAAATAAAGATTTAATATTTTATCGTAAATTTGTTTTCTTATATAAATTATAACGTATGGAAAAAGTTGTAACCAAGTCGAAAAAAACAACGGAAGTGTCAGAAACAAAATCAACAACAAAGTTCAGCAAAGAAATCTACCTGAAATGGTATGAATCAATGCTCTTGATGCGCAAGTTTGAAGAGAAAACAGGACATCTTTATATCCAACAAAAAATTCGTGGATTTTGTCATTTATACATTGGGCAAGAAGCCTTGGTAGCAGGTTCAGAATCTGTTTTGAAAAAAGACGATAGAGTAATTACTGCCTATCGTTGCCACGCACATCCTATTGGCAGAGGATTGCATCCAAAATATATAATGGCAGAAATGTTTGCAAAAGCTACAGGTTGTTCTAAAGGAAAAGGTGGCTCAATGCATATGTTTTCTAAAGAATTTAATTTTTTTGGCGGGCACGGTATTGTTGGAGCTCAAATTCCAATGGGTGCAGGTATTGCATTTGCTGATAAATATAATGGAAACCAAAACGTAACACTTTGTTATATGGGCGATGGAGCGGTGCGCCAAGGTGCATTGCACGAAGCATTTAATATGGCAATGCTTTGGAAATTACCAGTGATTTTTATTATCGAAAATAATAATTATGCAATGGGTACTTCAGTAGAACGCACTTCCAATGTTCACGATTTATGGAAACTGGGTTTGAGTTACGATATGCCAGCGAAAGCAGTAGATGGAATGACTTGCGAAGCAGTACACGAAGCCATTGAAGAATCTGTAAACAGAGCACGCAAAGGCGATGGTCCAACTTTGTTGGAAATGAAAACGTATCGTTACAAAGGTCATTCAATGAGTGATGCACAAACGTACAGAACGAAAGATGAAGTGAAAGAATATCAAGCACAAGACCCAATTGAAAAGGTGTTGGCAACAATCAAAAAAAATAATTGGTTGAGCGATTCAGAAGTTGAAGCTATTGAAAAGAAAGTAGATGATACTGTTGCCGAATCGGTGCAGTTTGCGGAAGATAGTCCATTCCCAACTGTCGATGAGCTTTACAAAGATGTGTATGTGCAGGAAGACTACCCATATATTATTGAATAATTTTTATAATTTTTAATTCATAATTTTTAATTTCTAAAATGGCTGAAATAGTTAGAATGCCCAAATTGAGTGATACAATGACCGATGGTGTTGTAGCAAAGTGGCATAAAAAAGTGGGTGATAAAGTAAAATCAGGCGAAGTGCTTGCTGATATTGAAACAGACAAAGCAACAATGGAATTTGAATCGTTTCAAAACGGTGTATTGTTGCATATTGGAGTACAAGAAGGCAAAGGAGCTCCTGTTGATTCTATTCTTGCTATTTTAGGAAACGAAGGAGAAGATGTTACTGCATTGCTTGCGGCAGAAGCAACTAAAGGAGTTGAAAGTGTAAAGGTGGAAAGTCCGAAAGTTGAAACAGCTATTCCGAAAGTTGAAGTTGTTCAAGAAGTGAAAGTTCAACCGACTAATAATCAACAAGCACAAATAACAAATGGAGACAGAGCAAAAATATCTCCACTTGCAAAAAAATTAGCAGAAGACAAAGGCATCAGCATTTCAGCATTAAAAGGCAGTGGCGATAATGGTAGAATTGTAAAACGAGATATTGATAATTACAAATCGAATGGTGCTCAAATGCCTTCTTTTGTTGGTGTTGAAAGTTTTACTGAAGAACCAGTTTCGCAAATGCGTAAAACCATTGCCAAGCGATTGGGCGAAAGTAAATTTTCTGCACCACATTTTTATTTAACAATGGAAATAGATATGGACGAAGCAATAAAAGCGCGCGAAGCCATCAATACTATTTCTGGAATAAAAATTTCATTTAATGATATGGTGATTAAAGCCGTAGCAGCGAGTTTACGTAAACATCCAAAAGTTAACGCATCTTGGTTGGGCGATAAAATTCGTTACAACAATCATATTCATATTGGCGTGGCAGTGGCTGTTGATGAAGGATTATTAGTACCAGTAGTTCGTTTTGCGGATGGAAAAACATTAACACAAATAGGAACAGAAGTACGCAACTACGCTGTAAAAGCAAAAGATAAAAAACTACAACCAAGCGATTGGGAAGGAAATACATTTACCATTTCAAATCTTGGAATGTTTGGTATCGAACAATTTACAGCCATAATTAATCCGCCAGATGCTTGTATTCTTGCGGTTGGTGGCATTAAACAAACTCCAGTTGTAAAAAACGGACAAATTATTCCTGGAAATGTTATGAAAGTTACACTTTCTTGTGACCACCGCGTTGTAGATGGTGCAATTGGTTCAGCGTTTTTACAAACATTAAAACATAATTTGGAAAACCCTGTGTTGATGCTGGGTGCAAGTTCGATATAAGATTTTTGAAAATGAAAAACAATATTACTCAATTGGAAATTCAAAACTTTAAATCCATAAAAGATTTAAAGATTGATTGTAAGCGAATAAATGTTTTTATTGGTGAACCAAATGTTGGTAAGTCAAATATTTTAGAAGCATTGTCATTGTATATTACTCAAATGGGAGACTACGATTTGCCCATATTTAAAGAGTATGTGCGTTATGAAAAATTGAGTAATTTATTTTATGACCAAGACAGGAAAAATAATATTAATGTAAAGTCGAATATTGGAGAGGTCTTATTTCGTTATCATATGAACTCAACGAACTCTTATGATGTTATTATTGGTGGAAACCAAACTTTTTTAAATATTATAAAAGAAAAAGAAACAATATCTGAATGTACAAACTATTTCAATTATTATTTCACTGATAGTAAGGGACAAATAATTAGAGATATTGTAAAACCTTTTTATTACTCATTTTATGCTGATAATTCAGAAAGTACAAAATTTGATTTAACTAGAAATCCAGTCATAGATTTAAATTATAATTCTCCAGTAAAAAGATATATTTTCAAATCACTAACAAATCATAATAGCCATTTTCCTTTGTTTTTAAAACCACCTTATGGAGATAACTTATTTGCTATTTTAGAAAGTAATCCCAAATTGTTTGAAGAGGTGAGTCGGTTCTTTTTATACTATGGTTTGGATTTATTGATTGATACAGAGGCAAATAAATTGGATGTTCAAAAAAAGGTCGGTAACAGAACGTATAAAATTCCTTTTTCTTTAGCTGCTGATACATTGCAACGTATCATTTTTCATATTGCCGCAATTGAAACAAATGATGATTCAATTTTATTGCTTGAAGAACCCGAAGCACATTCATTTCCTCCATATATTTCTTTACTTGCAGAAAAAATTGTTGAAAGTAAAAACAACCAATTTTTTATTGCAACGCATAGTCCTTATATCCTTACTCCATTTATTGAACAAGCTTCTCGCGAAGATGTAGCCATTTTTGTTTGTAAGTATGAAAACTATGAAACAAAAGTTAGAGCGCTTTCATCCGAAGAGATTGCAAATATTATGGAAACAGATATTGATTTGTTTTTTAATATTCCCGCATTTCAAAAATGATAGAAGTAAAAAGAATTTTTCCAGAATGTAATGCTGATACATTGTTGGTTGAACTTATATTACAAAAAGGAAAACCGGCTCATTACAAAGGAAACTCAAAGGTTGCCAAAGCATTAGAAAACATAACTAACGAAACATTACTTGTTATAGGTATTGTTGATAGCGATAAATTTGAAAACACACCGCCCTATTTAGAAAACTTTTCGCAAACTGTGGAAGACTGTAGTGAAATTGAAAATCTTATTCTGAAAAAAATTCCAAACACTAAAAAGCATTTAATATTTGTTTGTCCAAAATTTGAACCTTGGATTTGGAAAAGAGCAATGGAATCTTCTATTAATCCTGTTGATTTTGGATTTGAAACACTTTCCGACTTATTTAAGTCATCAAAAAGTAACGAATTAAGAGAAGATGCCAACTTTAAAAAATTTGTAAATGCTGTCGTAAGAAGCGATAACCCAGCAATATTGAAATTAAAAGGATGGCTGGAGAATGTATTTGAACAAAAATAAATTTTTTTACTTTTAAAAATTAGCATTCAAATATTTTCCCAAATAATTTCCCATACTAAAACACGCCTGCAATAGATAACCGCCTGTAGGTGCATCCCAGTCAAGCATTTCGCCAATACAATAATTGTTTGGCAATTTTTTTAATTGAAAATAGTCATCTATTTCATTTAATGAAATTCCACCAACTGTTGAAATAGCTTCATCGATAGGTGCTGTGGAGGTGATAATGATTTTTAAATTTTTTATTTTTTTTGCAAGCAATTCAAGGTCGGTAAATTCCTCTTTTGTAAGCGTAGTTTTTAAAAGTTCAATTTGCACTTCATCAAAATTTAATCTATCCATTAATAATTTTTTAATTGAACGATTTCCTCTTGCCGAAAACTTATCTTTTATTTGCTCAACTGTGAGATGAGGTTTTAAATCAATAAAAATTTTGGCTTCTTTGTTTTCGTTCAATTGCTTTCGTATAGCAGAACTTAAGGCATAAATTGCTCCGCCTTCTAATCCAAATTTTGTAATTACAAGCTCTCCTTTTTTTGTTTTATCATCGCAAGTGATAGCAATATTCTTTAACGATTTTCCTTTTGTTGAATCTATAAATTCTTTTTTCCACTTTATTTCATAAGCACAATTTGATGCTTGAAATGAAATAATTTCAATTTCTTTTTTCTCCATTAATTTTGTCCAACTTCCATCCGAACCCGTTTTGCTCCAACTTGCTCCACCCATTGCAAATACAGTAATATCAGCATTTACATTTATCAAATTTTCGTGATGTGAAAAAATTAATTTGTTTTCATTATTCCATCCTTGCCAAATGTGTTGTGTTTTTATTTCTACATTTTTATTTTTCAAAACTGTTAAAATACCATTGAGCACATCAATTGGTTTTGTGTTTTTTATTGGGAAAATTCTTTTGCTTGTTCCTGTGTACGTATC
>JAYTXX010000108.1:0-6794 GCA_043742725.1 Bacteroidota bacterium
TTGGAAGAAAAAAATGGAATCATTGAAGTAAAAAATAAAGATATTACCGATAGTATTCGTTATGCAAAGCGTCTGCAAACGGCAATATTAAAACCAGAAGATGAAATTAAAGATTATTTTGCTGATGGATTTGTATTGTTTAAACCAAAAGATATTGTGAGTGGAGATTTTTATTGGTTCGAAAAATTTGAAAACACATCGTTGATTGCCGCAGCTGATTGTACAGGACACGGAGTTCCTGGTGCATTTATGTCTATCATTGGTTATAATTTATTATCACAAGCAGTAAATGAAAATACAATTGTGCAACCTGCCGAAATTTTAAATTCAGTAAACAAAGGTTTAGCAAAAGTGCTTCAACAAAAAAAAGAAGAAAAAATTGTAACCGATGGAATGGACATTGCGCTTTGTGCCTTCAATCCTGATAAAATGACGGTGGAATATGCTGGAGCATACAATCCATTGTGGTTGATTAGAGATGAGAAAATAATAGAATTTAAAGCCAATAAATTTCCTGTAGGCGCTTTTGTTGATAATCAACTACACAGATTTAATAATCAAGAAATTTCAGTTCAAAAAGGAGATATGCTGTATTTATTTTCCGATGGTTTTGCTGATCAATTTGGCGGACCAAAAGGAAAAAAATTCAAATACAATCAATTACAAAAAGTTTTATTGGAGCATCACAAAAAAACTGGAACGGAGCAAAAACTCCTTTTAAATCAAGTGTTTGAGAATTGGATTGGAAAATTAGAACAAGTAGATGATGTGCTTGTAATTGGAGTCCGTATTTCTTAAAAAATAATTCTTTCTTACCATGTCGCTCAACATTTTTAACATTCGTGTTTATGGAATTTTAATAAATGAACTAAACCAAGTATTGGTTACGGATGAGTTTATACAAAAAAGAGTAATTACTAAATTACCTGGAGGTGGCTTGGAATATGGCGAAGGAACTATTGATTGTTTGAAACGTGAGTTTATAGAAGAAACTAATAATCGCATTGAAGTAACCGAACATTTTTACACAACCGATTTTTTTCAACCTTCGGCATTTCACAACAATCATCAAATCATTAGTATTTATTATTTAGTAAAACCAATTTCTAATTTTGAAATTGCTACAACTGAAAAAATAATGATAGATGAAAATCAAAAAAAATATGCTCAAACTTTTCGTTGGATTGATTTAAAAAACATCAGCGAAAATGATTTTACTTTGCCCATTGATAAAGTAGTTGGGAGAATGATGAAGGAAAAAATTTGAATTAAATATTTTTTGTTTTTGAATAAATGGCTTTTGGTTCAAACACCAAGTTCATCTGATTAACCGTTTGCTTTTGAGCAATTTTCAATGGAGAAATTTCACCTAATCTTTCAAGTGATTTTTGATGATATTCAGCACCAATTTCAAAACCAATAAAATTTCTATTTAATCGTTTTGCCGCAACTGCTGTTGTTCCACTTCCCATAAATGGATCAAGCACAATTTGATTTTCTCTTGTTGTCAATTTGATTAAAAATTCTATTAACTCTAGTGGTTTTTGAGCTTCGTGAATTTTCATTTCATTTTTAGCGAAACAAAAATCTAATAAATTTGTTGGACTCGAACCATTAATTTTACAATCTTCTATATTAATTGCGCCAACTCCATTTTTCAATATATTATCTGTAATTGTAATTTTATATGGTTTAAAAAACCAAGCAATTGGTTCATAAATTGGTGCAAGATTACCTAAACGCCAACCTTCCCATTCTATCATTTCTTTTTCAAGTCCTCGTTTTTCTAAAACATTATTAATTCGTTGTGCTCGGTGATGTGCAGATGGTTTTTTCCATGCTAAAATATCTTTCAGCAAAAACCCACTATCTTCAAATGCATTGATAGCTCTATGTAATGTTCGTCTGGCGCCAAAAACAAAAACAGATGCACCTTCTTTCATTATAGGAAAAGTTTTTTCAGCCCAGCTGTAACACCATTCTTGATATTCTTTTCCACTATTTTTGTCTGCTGAACTCCAACCATTGATTGGTTTTCCTCTACGTTTGAAACCTGTTTTTCCATATTGTGCAGGCGATTGTCCGAGCAATGCGGAATTTGTATTGTTATGCAATACATCCCATTCATCTAAATTTATTCCATAAGGAATATCAGAAAGAAATAAATCAATCGTTTCTTTCTCCAAGTTTGCCAAGTGTTCTAAACAATCGGCATTTGTTATCTTATTCAAATAGCCTTTGTTCATAGGTCAAATTTTATGTTTATTGATTTTTCAATTGTTTTAATCTTTGCTTCAATTTTTTCCGATTTAATCAGCAGCTTAACAGCTTCTTCTTTCGACAATTTACTAAACTCTTTGATTTTGTTTTTCCAATAAGTTATTCCTTCATTGCCAATTTCTTTGGTTTTAGCAATTTCAATCAACTTATATTTTTTTAAATCATTAGTACTTTTACTAACTGCATCACAAGTAATATTATCTATGGCTTCCCAATAGTTTGAAGAACTGGAAAGATGATTTGTCTTCGTAGTTTTCTTTAAAACATTTCCTATTTCCCATATTGATTGCAAGTTTTGTATCTTATGAAAATCAAGAAGAAAATTAAGGTGGGTGTATGAAAGTAGGGTTACATTTTTATCAATTGCTTGCTGGTATATTTGACTTGAACGATTTGGATATTGAGAGAGAGGTGCGACTAACATAGCATAACTATTGCCTTGTCGCCAACTATCCAAAGCACTCACTTTAAAATCTTTTTGATTTTTAGCTGTCCTACTCAATCTAAAAGTTTTTGCATCTCCAACAATTGTATATTTATTTGTTTTTCCATAGACATCAGCAGAATTTCCTCTCGCACCAAGAACTTCCGATTTAATACCAAGATGATTTAGTGCTTGAGAAAGAACAATATCTGAAAATTTCGCCCAAAGTTTTTCTTCTGAACTGTCGTGTTCAAACATTTCAGGCAAAATACCACACTCGATAATGTTTTCGGAAAGTTGCTTTCGAGTTGTGTTAGATATTTGGTTCTCTAATTTATCAAAAGCATCTTTCTCTTTTGCAATTTTAAAAATAAGTTCTATTGTTTTATTTCTCACGTTGATATTTAATAAATACTTTTCAAATGTAAGTTTTTAATCAGTCTATTTCAATTCTTATTTACTCAAATTATTCACAAACAAATTAGGATCAATCAATATTATAATTTCTCCAATTCACTTTTCACAAATTCAGCAAGTTCTTTTACATAAGCTTGCGAAAAATTAAATTCAATACCAGCTTTTTTATAAATTTCAGGAATTGATTTGGTATAACCCAAACGCAAAGCTGCTTCATAATTATTCAATGCTTGCTCTGGATTTTGTTTATAATTGCGCCACACAGCTATTGCTCCTAATTGTGCCATACCATATTCAATATAATAAAATGGTACTTCAAAAATGTGTAATTGTCCTTGCCAACCTCTTGCTCTCAAATCTTCCATTCCGCTCCAGTCAATAATTTTAGAACTAAATTGATCAATTGTTTGTTGCCATGCATTCATTCGTTCATCAATGGTATGTGTCGGATTTTCGTAAATCCAATGTTGAAATTTATCAACAGCAGCAATCCATAGCAAAGTTTTTAATGCTTGATTCAACTGTTCTTCTTTAGCACGTTTTAGCTCATCAGCATTTTTAAAAAACTCATTCCAATGTTCCATAGATATTAATTCCATTGACATAGAAGCCAACTCAGCAACTTCAGATGGTGTGCTTTTGAAATCGGTAATTTCTAAATCACGTGTAACAAATGAATGAATAGCATGTCCGCCTTCGTGCACCATTGTTACCAAATCACGTTGTGTGCCAACCGAATTCATAAAAATAAATGGAACACCAATTTCATTTAATGGATAATTGTAGCCACCAGGTGCCTTTCCCTTGCGAGATTCCAAATCCAAGTGTTTCATCTCTTTCATAATTTGCAAATATTCGCCATACGTTTTGCGAACTTTATGAAAACAATCAATAGATTTAGTGATGAGTTCTTCTCCAGTATCGAATGGATGTAATGCAGGTTTTCCTTGCACATCTACATCCATGTCCCAAGGTTTTAGAGTATCCAATTTTAATATTTTTTTTCGTTCTGCATCAGTTGCTTCTGCTAATGGAAGAATTTCTTTTGCGATTGATTCATGAAAATTATAACAGTCTTCTATAGTGTAATCAAAGCGTCCAAGTTCTGCAAATTTATAATCACGATAGTTTTTAAACCCAGCATTAACAGCTACTTGATGGCGCAATTTTACTAATTCACTGAACAAATCATTCAATGTATTTTTATCCGCTTCACGCCTTTTCTGAATTTTATAAAACACTTCTTCTCGCACTTTTCTATCCGTATCTTTCAATAAACTTGCAGCTTTTTGTAAGGTAATTTCTTCGCCTTTCCATTCAATAGTCATAGCCGCTGAAATAGCGCCATACTTTTGCGATTCGGTTGCAATTTTTGTGAGCAAAGGAATATTTTCATCACGATAAATTTCCAATGCTTTTTTTACTCCACGCAAATAAATTTTATATTTCTCTTGGTCAAGCTCTTTTAAATAAGGTGATTCAACAAGTTTTTTATTTAAGTCATTGCTATAAGGTGCAATGTGTGGTTCTATTTCGTTAATAAAAAAATTAAACGAATCTGTTAATGCTTGATTGGTTGTATCGCAAGTCATTTTAATGTATCGCCAAGCCATATCTTCGCTCAACACAGCTTCCAACTCACTTCTATCCAGCAACCATTTTTCAAGTTCTTTAGCAGATGAAAGACTACGTTCTTTCAAATCTATAAAATAGGATTCGATTTTTTTCCAACTATCAATGCTTAAATTTTGTGGTAAAAATTTACGAATAGGTTTTGTAGGAATGGCTATTTGATTGGCTTTCATCGTTGAAAATATAAATAATTGTTTTTAAATATGTTCTAAAAAAATTACCCTCGACAGCTTTTTAAAATTGTCAAGGGTAAAAATTTATGTTGAAATAAAATTGAGTTTAAGCAACTCCTGTTTTTCTAACACCTTGTGTTTTCGCATTTCCCGCTGATGTTTTCATAGGTTTTGAATTCATATCCTTACCTTTTGTTTTTGAAAGTTGTGCAGGTGAATCCAATGTTTTTATTTTTAATTTATCTTCTTCACTTTGCTCTTCTTCTTTTTTGTCAAGCAATCCAGCTTTTTGAAGCAAGTTGTACCAATTCAATATTTTTTTAATGTCCGACACATATACTCTGTCTTCGTCATATTCAGCAAAAGCTTCTTTGAAATATTTTTTCAATTCTGCATCTGGTTGTTTATGGTCAATACAAACACCACCGTTTTCTTTATCGTAAAATTTTTGAAACACTTCTTTCAAAGGCACATCATCGCCTGTTGAGTAAATACTCACATCTTCCAATGAGCTGATTCGTTGAGTTGAATATGCAGGCACACGTTTTTTGTCTATTAATGATTCTACAATTAATCCATTTTTTGATTGAGCAACAACTTTATAAAGTCCGCTCATTCCTGCAATTGAAATTATTCCGCTTATATCCATAGTATGTTTTATTTATATCACAAATGTAAAAAAATATTATGTAATTTTTTTTGAAAACTTATTTTTCTGATAATTATTCAAAAACGGGAATTGATTCTAAAAACTGATATGAATTTTTGGTATAGTCCATCAAGCAACAAAAATGGCTCATTCCGTTGGTTACTACCAAATATTTTACTTTAAATGCCATATTGTATCGTGCAATTTGGTCAAATGTATCTTGCGAAATTTTTACTTCAGGTGCTTTGCATTCTACCAATAAATAAGGATTTGCTTGTTTATCATACACCAATATATCTGCTCTTTTTTGCAGTTGATTGTATTTTAAACCTATTTCCACAGCAATAAGCGAAGCTGGAATTTTTTTTTCGTGAATTAAAAATTGTAAAAAATTTTGGCGCACCCATTCTTCAGGAGTAAGCACAATGTATTTTTTTCTAATCGAATCGAAAATAAAAGTGCGTGCTTCTTCTTGTTTTAATTTAAACTGATATGTTGGTAAATTTAATTCTTGCATTACTACAAAATAAAGTGAACGAATGTACAAAATAGCAAACAAATTCAGTAGCGGTATTTTTTCCAAAACATAATTTTATATATCTTTCAACCATAATTAATTTGAAGAATGATTGCTTGGAAAATTATTCAAAAACGCCCCTGCGAACTCATAGTATTGTTTTCCTTAATTTTACTTTTTGGAACAAGAAATGTAAAAATTGCACATGATAAAATGATAATAGCTGATGGTGCAGGCTACTATGTTTACCTCCCTGCTGTATTCATTTATCACGATTTATCGTTCGATTTTTTTAATACTGTTTATCCAAAATATTATCCGCCTGGATATAATCCGCCTACAAAAAATTTCATCAACGAATTTGATGGAATTAAAGTAGATAAATATTTTCCAGGAGTAGCAATTCTTTGTTTGCCATTTTTTTTGTTAGCACACTTTTTATCATTTTTAATTGGAATGCCAATGGATGGCTATTCCCCTATTTATCAATATTCTATAGGTATTGCAGCTATTTTCTACTGTTGGTTAGGATTAAAATTTTTACAAAATATTTTAATCCTCTTAAAGTTCAAGTCAACTACTATTTTTTGGGCAATCGTTTCTATTTTTATTGGCACCAATTTGTTGTATCAAACAATTTATTATCCAAGTGCTTCGCATGTGTTTTTGTTTTTTTTAATAAGTGCATTGGCTTATTATTTA
>JAYTXX010000109.1:0-5060 GCA_043742725.1 Bacteroidota bacterium
AATATGTATGAATATAAATATAATAAATACAAATCAAAGTACTTAATGTCAAAAGTACCAAAATCTGAAGATAGTAATAATGAAAATCTAGGCAGTATGATAATTAAATTAGATAATACAAACCTTAATGACAATAAAAGAAAATCTGTTAGTGTAGGAACTTGTACTTTACATAATGTATTAGTAAAAATATATAATGAACTAAAAAATTACTATTGACCAATTTGTAATGACCCTTTTATGTGTAACCCAAATAATCCAATATTTCATGTTGAACTTGTTACATCCAAAAATAAAATGTTGGACAATCAAGAATTTCAATTAAAACAAAATAATTTTAATAAATATAATGGCGAGAGAATATCCCTTTTATCAAAATCTAATTGGAATTGTGTAGGTAGGGCATTTTCTTTGATTATTGATGATAATGGAATAGGCACACCATTACAACAAAAAAAAGAAGTACATATTACTCTTGGGTTTTTCCCAAATGGTTGTGATGTTAACCAATGTCACATGATTGTGGAAAAAATTATAAATCAGAAACTTGTTTAAAAACATTGTACCTAGAGAATTAAGGATAATTAAAAGGTATGTCAATTATTAATAAATATTCCTTATTAATAAATCGGGCGGTAGTAAACACCACTTATTTACCATCATGATTTATTATTATAATAAAAATTATATAACTTGGAAATCATGATGGTAAATAAGTGGTGTTTACTACCGCCCGGTTTATTAATAAGGAATATTTATTTTAATATCCTTAATCCTCTAGTTCCATTATTTATTTTTTTTTATTAATTCTGCAATACTCATACCATCACCATCATCATTATTATCAAAATGATTATCATGATTATCACTATTAACACCAACCCCATATTCCCCCTCTATATCTGCATAAATATCATCACATAATTTATTTAATTCATTTAATTTTTCACAATATACATCATTGTTATCATCCAAATCTGCATTTTCCACAATAAATTCAAGCAAGCCTTCAATATGCCTTTTTAAATACAATATTTTATCATTAGAACCCAAAACGTTTGACATAATACTACCTAATATCATAAAACACAAATTTTCTAGCTCTTTTTTCTTGCTTATATCCACATTTTCTTCAAATATGTTATCATTGGTATCAACGATTTTATTACACACTTCATTGACCTCATCAATTTTTTGTTTATAGTCTTCAATCCCGATTTGTTCTCTTACATATGCCCATAATAATATGTCATCTATGTATTCCCTTAATTCTATAATATGATTTTGTTCTAAAATTATACTGTCACTAGATAATACATCAAATACTGAATAACATAGACTTACTAATAAATCCCTCAATCTTTTAATTTCTTTTTTAATTTCTTCATTTTCACTATTTTTGATACCTAATTCATTATTTTCCAATTCTTCATATAATTCTTTTGTTATGGTGTCATCTTCATCATTATCATTATCATTGTAAACAGATGTACCACCACCATCTGCTAATTTAGATTTAAGTTCATCTAATTCACCAGTTACTTTAATAATTAATGTACCATATTTTGTTTTAATATTATTTATTAAATCAGTATATTCTTTTTTATCTATTGTTGAATATGATTCTTTTTTTAATTTATCAAGTATATTGTTGGCAAATTCCAAAATAGTATTTTTATCTGTTTCTTTTATTTTAAATTCTGGGTTTTCAATATTTATTTTTATTGTGCAACATAAATCTTCAACATTATAATATAACGTTTTCTTTTCTCTTTCTAATCTATCTTTTGTTTCATAATTTTTAGCCTCATTAACTAACTCTTTAATTTTATCAGCATTTAATCTACCTTTATTACTATTTATTGTTATTGTTTTTTTGTTATCAGTGTTTGCCAAATCTATAGCCGTTACATTTATAATACCATTTACATCTACTGAAAATGTAATTTCAAATTTGTTTATGCCTCGAGGGCAGGGATTAAGTCCAGTTAATTCAAATTCCCCAACTAAATAATTGTCTCTGGTCATTTTTCTTTCTCCCTCAAATATCTTAATACAAATAAATGTTTCATTATCTGTATCATTTGTATATTTTCTCTTTTTTGTTATTGGGATTACTGAATTCCTTGGGATTAATGTATTCATCACACCACCTATAATTTCCACTCCTAATGACAAAGGAATGACATCTAATAATGTTATATTTTCAGAAAATGGGTCGGTTTTGTGACTCATAATGTATCCCTGAATTGCTGCTCCAGCCGCTACTACTTCATCTGGATTAACAGAACAATTTGGTTCTTTTCCAAAAAATAATTGTAAATTTTCTCTAATTTGTGGCATCCTTGTACATCCCCCAACCAAAATAATTTCATCAATGGAGTCTTTATTTAATTTACATGATTGTAGTATATCAGAAACAGGTTTTAAACATAAAATAAATAACTCTTTACATATTTTTTCAAATATTTCTTTTGTAATTGTCACAAATAAATCTTTATCATCATAAAAACTTGGTACTATTATAGTTGTTTTTTTAATTTCTGATAACCTTTTTTTTGCATTTTCACATGATTGTTTTAATTTTTGATATGAAATTGGATTTATATCAGGTAAATCATCTATATTGTACTTTTTTTTAAATTGTTCCATTGCATATGTCATGATAGCTGCATCAAAGTCTGCCCCACCTAATGCAGAATTACCTGCTACTCCCAAAACTTGGAACATTCCATTTGAAACATTTAAAAGACTACAATCTAAAGTTCCCCCTCCTAAATCATATATAATTATATTAATATCATTAGACCTTTTATTAAAACCATATGCTAAAGCTGCAGCAGTTGGTTCATTTATAATTCTAACACATTCTAATCCAGCTATTTGACATGCATCTTTTGTTGCTTGTCTTTGTGAATCTCCAAAATATGCAGGAACAGTGACAACAACTTTATATATTTCCTGATTTAAATAACTTTCTGCCATATGTTTTAATTCCATTAATATATTTGAAGATATCTCTTCTGGTGTTAAACAAGGTTTATGTGATAATTTAGTTTGTATTACTACATTGTTATCATCATTTGGAGATATATTATATGATAAAAATTCTTTATAGTTTGTAACTGCTTCATCATCATATTTTCTTCCAATTAATCTTTTAACTTCATAAAAAGTATTTTCTGGATTTAATTCTATTTGTTTTTTTGCTTCTTTACCAACATATTTTGATTTTGATGTAAATGCCACAACACTAGGTATAGTTCTATTTCCATACATATCTGGGATTATTTCTAGATTGTTTTTTCTCCATATGGCAATGCAACTATTGGTAGTTCCTAAGTCAATTCCCAATATTAAGTCTTCTTGTAGTTTAGTTGTTTTTAATTCTGTAGGTTCTGTAAAATATGTGTCAATATCGTTTATCACAGCATTTTCAGTCATTTAAATGCTATTATATATTTTTATTTGGCTTTAAAATTATATATTATTGAACGTAAATTTTATATTAAAACGCGTTTATTTTCTAAAATTATAATATAAATATATAGTATAACATATGTTATTTTTTATATTTTAGATAAAACAAAAAAAATGAAACGGAAACTGCTTGAACACCTAACCATATAATAAGGGTATTGCAATCATTGAACATTGTCAAATGTTTATACTGCTATAATATATTCATCATCTGATTGAATCTTGTAAAAAGATTTACACTGCAATAATTTATATTCCACAAAAGTAATACTTTTTGGATATTGAAAAATATTCTTACTGCAATTGAAACATAGTATGCTGAAAATGAATCTTGTAAAAGATTTACACTGTAATAATTTTACATCATCACATGAAGATTTTGAATATTGAAAAATATTCTTACTGCAATAATTATAATCTAAAGAAGTTGATTAAATGAATCTTGTAAAAGATTTACACTGCAATAATTTTACATCATTACATGAAGATTTTTGAATATTGAAAAATATTCTTACTGCAATAATTTATATTTCACAGAAGTAGAACTCTTGAATATTGAAAAATATTCTTACTGCAATTATGAACAATATGGTGCTGAAATGAATCTTGTAAAAGATTTACACTGCAATAATTTATAATCCGATAAAGTTGATTCAATGAATCTTGTAAAAGATTTACACTGCAATAATTTTACATCATCACATGAAGAATTTGAATATTGAAAAATATTTTTACTGCAATTACACAGTATATGAAGTTAAATGAATCTTGTAAAAGATTTACACTGCAATTATATATTCCACCAAACAAATTGTTGAATTTTGAATCTTGTAAAAGATTTATACTGCAAAAATAGTATTAAAGCAGGGTATAATTTATTAAATTAAATTATAAAAAAAAAACAAAGAATCTTGAAAAAGATTTATACAGCAATTAAAAATATTATTGGAGAAAAGAGGGGAGTTAATAATTTATAAGTATTCTTAAAGAATCAAAAATAAATTGTAACAAACTTTTGAATCTTGAAAAAAGATTTATACAGCTATTTAAACTGATGGAGTCTTCAATGAATCTTGTAAAAAGATTTTAACAGCTATTAAAAATCACCAACTGATAGTTTTGATGAATCTTGTAAAAGATTCGCACCGCAATTAAAAATAGAAAGACGCTTTTTCAAAATGAATCTTGTAAAAGATTTACACTGCAATTTTATACGTATGGTACAACTAATGAATCTCGCAAAAGATTTACACTGCAAATTAACCAATTAATGGACTTTGAATCTTGTAAAAGATTTACACTGCAATTTTATACGATTGGTACAATTAATGAATCTTGTAAAAGATTTACACTGCAATTAAAAGTATGCTTAACAACTGTTTTCCAAAAATGAATCTTGTAAAAGATTTACACTGCAATTTTATCTAAAGGTATCCTAAAATGAATCTTGTTAAAGATTTACACTGCTAATTAAAATTAAAAAAGAAATGATTTTTTTCAAATGAATCTTGTAAAAGATTTACACTGCAATTAAAATTAAAAAAAAATGATTTTTTTCAAATGAATCTTGTAAAAGATTT
>JAYTXX010000110.1:0-27270 GCA_043742725.1 Bacteroidota bacterium
CCTGGATGGTATTGTATCCGGAAGGCGCATAAACAGAGGCATCCGCCAAAAAATTTCCGAAAAAATTCCGTTCAGTTGCATCATTCAATCCGTCCAAACCTATATCCTGGTAAGGTCTGTCGCCATTTTCACTGTTGAATGCATTTACCAAAGGTTGAGCTGTTGGAATAAATCCCCATACTGTGGTATCAACCGGCAAATTATGTCCGCTGTTTTGACCTGCTGTACTTGGCGCTGGTAGCATATTTTCAGTACTTTTGAAATTATCACTAAGCACATCTTCCGAAACATTTCCAAGATTAAAATATAAATCTCCTGTTGCGTTTGGATTGTTGTTGTCTGCATTAAAAGGATCCATTACCCAAAACTGAATGTATTCAATATTTGCCGCTTCAAAATCGTTTGAAGAAATAGAGCGCATCATTCCACCCCAACGGGTTTGTGGTTTTTTCAAATTTCCAACAGAATCCAAACCTGCCGAAACGCTTGTTGGATATGTATCATAATTATAAGGTCCTCTTTCGCTTGGGTAGTAAGCCATATCAAGTGTGGCAATGTTAGTTGCTATTCCTGTTGCTGATGGTTTGTTTGGAAAAACTTCTGTTTCAATAATTTCACGTGTGAAATTATTTGATAAATCGGTTGAGGATAAATGCGATGGAGTAACATCTGTTTTTCTTAAAAACAATGGGTCAATAACATACCATGCTAATTTTGCACGATTGTATCCATACACTAAACTATCATTGTATGTACCTTCGGGAAATAATGAAGGTTGCCCTTGTGGAGTACTTGCTATGCTCCAAGCCGATTGTGCACGCAAATCAATTGTTGATTGGCTTCCTTCAAAATCATCAATATAGGAATTTCCATCGGAGCCAATGGCTTTACTATGTCCGGGAATGAGGTATGCAAATTCTGCTGAAGCAGTGATGGTACTCATTTCTTTTGTACTTATGAGTGGAATTTTATCAATCCAACGAGTTAGAAAAGGCGCATCAGTTCTATAGTTTCCATCCAATCCCCAAATGGTATTTGATATTGGTTCGTCCCCTTGATTTACTTTTTGTGTAAGTGGTCTTTCTTTTAAATTCATAATAGTACCACCAATATTAAAATCTTTGTTAATTCTAAAATCAAGATGAGTTCCCATCAATGTTTTTTGTTGAATAGCAAACAGGGCATTGCTTTCGGATGATACTTTTATGGGTGTTCCCGAATTTAAAATTCCTTCATTTATAATTTTTACTCTTCCAAGTGTGTAATCAACAGTGTAATCTACATTTTCTGTAAGTTTCACTCCGCCTGCTGTAACCGTTACCGAACCTTGAGGAACATTGGTGGAGCCAAGTGAAATTTCGGAACTTGAGGATGATTGATATTGCCCTTTTAATTTAAATCTATTTAATGTTGGAAATTGTTGTGCAGAAGTTCTTGTGGAGTCATATAGTTGATTGAAAACATATTTGTTTGCTAATAATTGATCTACAAATTTTGAATAAAGAAAATCTCCGAATGGTTCTATTACAGGAAAAATTACTCGTCCTGTTGTTGAATTAATTGTAACTCCATCTATATAATCAAAAACGCCATCGGGAATTTTATCATTTTGTTGATTTAATTTATCCAAGTCTAATACCTGAATTAATCGTTGGGATGCAATTGCTGTTTCGGTTGTTGGAACTGGCAAGTAGTTAATATCGGTGCCTGTTGCAGAGTTGGTATATATGATATCTAATTTAAAATCTTTTGGACTAATTTGATAGGAACCAATGGAGTAAACATTTTTCATCATCAAATTCCACATTGGATGTTTTGTGTTGGTAGCAGTACTTTTAAGCATTTTGGCAAATAATGCTTTTGGTGCAGAAATTCCACCATCGGAAAATTCTCCTACTTGATAAACTTGTCCATTGTAGGTATATTGATATGCAACAGCAAGTGCTTGGTCGGCATTTAGTTGTTGATTTAATGAAACAAATCCAAGTCTTGAATTGAATGTATATTCTGTTGCTTGCAGTTTTCTGGCATTCATCAATTCATAATTGGTTTGTTGTTTCATTGTTCCTCCTGTTTTGGAAGAAATACTTGAAACAGTTTTGCTAATTAATCGTGTTGTTAATGAATCGTATTTAATTTTTCCATACCAATCATTTTGGTCATTATAGGGCAAATTGCTATTTGGTGTTATATCCACAACCGAGGTTTGGTCAGCAGGAATATGTGATGCATCTTCGGCAAGTTCCGAAAAGGCAACTACGTTTCTAATATCAGTAGTGCTATTGTTTGCGTTAGAAATCCACACTTCAATTCTATTAATTACAATTCCCGAATTAATGAATGGTAATCCAGCTAAAGCACTATTGTAATTATCTCTAAAATATTGAGCAAGAAAAAAATGTTTGTTGGCTTCATAGGCATCGCCAGCAATTTCAAACTTGCTTATTTGTGCGCCACCAGCTACATTCACTTCCGATTTTTTACCTTTTTCTTGCGAAAGAATACTTGTTATTGTAAGTCTTCCAAATTGCAATTGTGTTTTAATTCCAAATAATGTTTGACTTCCAGTAATTAACGACCCCGTTAAAGGCATACTCACATTTCCTGCTTCTATTTTTTTTATAATTTCATCTTCATAGCCTGTGTATTCCAATTTCATTTGATTTTCGTAATCAAATGTAGCTTGTGTGTTGTAGCTTGTGGTGAGTTTTAATTTATCGCCAATTTTACCAACCACATTCAATTGTATTTTTTCATCAAAGTTGAATGTGCTTATTGAACGCTGTTTTACAGGCAATGCAGGATTTTCGTTTTTACTTCCTTGGTATGCAAATATCAATTCGGCAGAACCATTGGGGCGAATATCTACTGTATTTCCTCCAAATATTCTATCGAATATTTCGCCTCCAACGTGAAGTTTTGGAATAACAGTACTGTTTTGACTATTCTTGGAATCGGCATGTGTGCGGGCATTCCAATAATCTTTTACTTGTTTTTTAAATAAATAATTTTGATACTCATCACCATCCAAATAAGTTGGCGGACGATAATTGATATCACCCATTTTTTGAGTTACAATGTAAGTTCCAGTGGTTGGGTCATATTCCACATTGGTATTTACATTCGATGGATTGTTAAGCATCAAACCACCAGAGTTGGGATAATTTAAAGCATCTCCGTTAGATTGATCTTCGAAATGATAAGGTAATGTAATGGGAGTAAAATCTTCTTCGGTAATAGGCGTATCAATAGCAACAAGCAATTGACTTGTATTTGCTATTTTAGCATGATTATAGGAACCAACTTTTGCATCCGAACCAACTATGATGGACAACAACGCAATGGAAACGCTTCCTACAACTAAATATTTTACAAAAGAATTAGCCACAAACCTTTTTGATACTAAAGTTTATAAATTTTTAAGTGCCGATTTTATTAGTTGTTCCACTGTTTGTCCTGCACCTTCTGTTTTTATTATTTTATCCAATGCTTTGTCTGCCGATTGTTTGTTAAACCCCAACATTACAAGAGCAGATAACGCTTCTTCTTTCAAAATATTGTTTGAACCCACAAAAAAGTCAGCAGAAATATCCGATTTGCCCATTTTATCTTTTAAATCCACAATCACACGTTGTGCTGTTTTTTCGCCAATGCCTTTCACACTCTTTATCACAGCCACATTGCCAGTAACAATTGCATTTTGAATTTCTTCGGCACTTAATGATGAAAGCATGAGCAAAGCACTTGTGCCACCAACACCCGATACCGAAACTAATTTGCGAAACAAGCTGCGTTCGGCAACATCGGCAAAGCCAAAAAAACGAGGCATATCATCTCTCACATACAATTGTTCGGTATATAATTTACATTTTTCACTATCGCCAATTTTGGTAAATGTGTTTAGGGAAATTTGCATTATGTATCCCACACCTCCTGCATCTATTACTGCATAGGTTGGTGTTTTTTCGGTCAATTTTCCTTCTATGTGATTTATCATTTATTTTGAATATAAAGAAACATTATTTTTTTGCTTGTGCATCAATTACTGCAATGGTAACCATATTCACAATTTCACGAACAGAGCTACCTAATTGCAAAATATGAACAGGTTTTTTCATTCCAATCAATACTGGTCCAATTGCTTCGGCACCGCCCATTTCCTGAATTAATTTGTAAGCAATGTTTCCTGCTGCAAGGTTTGGAAAAATAAGTGTATTTACTTTTTTATCTACCAAATCAGAGAAAGGAAATTGTTCTTTTAGTAATTCATTATTCAAAGCGAAGTTGGCTTGCATATCGCCATCTACAATCATTCCTGGGTATTTTTGATGAAGTATAGCGGCTACATCACGCATCTTGTTTGGCACTTCTCCTTCGGTAGAACCAAAGTTGGAATAGGACAATAATGCAATGCGTGGTGTGATGTTAAATTGTTTTACACTATTGGCTGTAAGCACAGTAATATCAACTAATTCCTGAACAGTAGGATTTACATTCATTGTTGTATCAGCAAAAAAGAATGGACCTTGTTTGGTGTTTACAATATACATTCCTGCTACACGGCAAACGCCTTCTTGCACACCAATAATTTGTAATGCTGGACGAATAGGGTCGGAGTATTTTCTGGTAAGCCCCGAAATCAGTGCATCTGCAGCGCCTGTTTCTACCATCATTGCACCAAAGTGGTTGCGCTCTTTCATTGCTTTACGTGCTTCGTAAAGCGTAAATCCTCTACGTTGGCGTTTTTTGAAAAACAAATCTCCAAAGGCACTTCTTCTTTCATCTTCAGTAATACTGCGTGGGTCAATGATTGGAATATCTCCTAAATCCAAATTATTATCGGCAATTAGTTTGCGTATTTTGTCTATATCGCCCAATAGTATTGGTTTTGCAATACCTTCATCAGCAACTTGCTGTGCCGCTTTCAAAATTTTGTAATGGTCGGCTTCGGCAAATACCACACGTTTTGGATTTTGTTTTGCTTTGTTGGTTACGTTTCTGATGAGCTTATTATCCAAGCCTAATCGGTTGATTAACTCTTGTACATAGGCATCCCAATTGGTAATTTTAAATTGTGCAACGCCTGATTCGATTGCTGCTTTGGCAACTGCTGGAGCAACGGTGTAAATTAAGCGTGGGTCAATAGGTTTAGGGATAATGTATTCGGCACCAAAGGTAATGTTCTTTGAATCGTAAGCCAGATTAACTGTTTCGGGAACGGTTTCTTTTGCAAGATTAGCAATGGCATATACTGCGGCTAATTTCATGGCTTCATTTATTTGAGTAGCGCGCACATCCAATGCTCCACGGAAAATAAAAGGAAAACCAAGCACATTGTTTACCTGATTAGGATGGTCGGAACGACCTGTAGCCATAATAATATCGGGACGAGCAGCAATTGCATCTGTGTAAGGTATTTCAGGGTCGGGATTTGCCAATGCAAATACAATTGGGTGTTTCGCCATAGATTGCACCATTTTTTGACTCACTACATTTCCTTTTGAAAGTCCTATAAATACATCTGCATCTTTCATAGCTTCTTCCAATGTTTTTGCTTTTTTATTGGTAGTTGCAAAAAATTTCTTTTGTTCATCAAGGTCTTCTCTATCAACAGATAGAACGCCTTTGCTATCGAGCATAATAATGTTTTCTTTTTTTGCACCAACTGCAATGTAAAGTTTGGCGCAAGAAATAGCTGATGCGCCTGCTCCGTTTACTACAATTTTTACTTTATCAATTTTTTTCTTTGCTACTTCACATGCATTGAGCAATGCAGCCGCAGAAATAATAGCTGTTCCGTGCTGGTCATCGTGCATTAGCGGAATGTTGAGCTCCTCTTTTAATCTGCGTTCTATCTCAAAACATTCGGGCGCTTTTATGTCTTCTAAATTAATTCCTCCAAAGGTTGGAGCTATTGCTTTTACAGTGTTTACAAACAAATCGATATCGGTTGCATCCACTTCAATATCGAATACATCAATATCAGCAAATATTTTGAAAAGCAATCCTTTGCCTTCCATTACTGGTTTTGAAGCCAATGCGCCAATGTTTCCTAATCCTAAAACAGCAGTTCCGTTGGAAATTACGGCTACCAAATTTCCTTTTGCGGTGTATTTGTAAGCATCTTCAGGATTTTTTTCTATCTCTAAACAAGGCTCTGCAACACCTGGTGAATAAGCTAATGAGAGGTCTCGTTGGGAGCTGTGGGGTTTGGTTGGTATTACTTCTATTTTGCCTGGTCTGCCTTGAGAATGGTAATCTAATGCATCTTGCTTTCTGAATTTTGTCATCGTTCTAATTTTTTAGGTTTGCGAATATAAGAATTTATGAATAATTAGCAGGAATGAATTGATAGGGACAAAATGATAATTGTCGATTGTTAATTAGAGCTTATGAATGGGAACGTATAGGGGCGGGGAGAGTGGTTATTAACAATGGACTAACAGAGTGGGAGTAGAGTGCCTTAAAAGTAGGGAGAAATTTTTGGAATTGCCTATTGCGACATTTTTCAGTATTGTTTTTTTAGGAAAACGTGTGTTCCAGTTAAAAGCAAGATGCTTTAAAATAAATTTCGCTTGTTTGTTTTTGTTGTAATAAAATAATATAATTTTGAATTGATGAGGTAAGCACAGCTTACTAAACTTTTGGCACGAAGCCCTTCCACACAGTTCAACGCTTCAGCTTCGCGCCTACGGGGGATATAGTTCAAGCAGTTTGGAATGCGAAAAAATAAATGGTATGGAGGAAGTAATATTCAATAAGATTAAAAACAATAAAGCAGAGCTTCTATTAGATATTAAACTTGATGCTGAAGTTATTGATATTCATAATGATTTCAATTGCACAAAAGTGGAAATAAAAGACTTTTCCTTAATTTTTCACTTAGTTAAGAGTCTTCCTGCAAAAAATTTCATTCCTCAAACTAAATTTGATTATGGATGTATCGAGTTTAAGGAATTTGAAACAGAAAATTTGAACTCTCTATTAATGCAAAAGTATCCAGCCAATATAGATAATTTTGGTATTGGAGAAGCAGGCAATAATATTAATAAATCTTTATTTGTAATTGGTTTTGTTGGAAGTGAAGATTTTGACATTTTTGCAAGAGAAGCAATTGTGAGGTTTTGGTAGCAACGCTATTAATTTTTGATGAAAAATTTATTTGGTAAAGAGCATCAAAGGGTAGTATTCAAAATATGGAATTCCATTGTTGTCATTCCAATAAATTAAACAACCCTTTCTCCTTAAAAACCATTTTACCATCATTGTAATTATAAATCCTAACCTCAGGTTCCAAAATAATTGGTGGCTCTCCTTTTTTCTCGTTTTTTCCATTCTTATTATCTAAAAACTCGAAAGATTTTGCTTCATCAGTTTCTAAAAATAAATTGCTACTATCTCCAAACACCAAGACAGGATTTTTTCCATATTCAAAAAAACCTATTAACCTATCTTTTTTATTATTTAAATAATAATTAAAATCATCTCTATATAGCACGGAAACTCTTATTTCGTATAAGTTTGATGATTTTTTAACCCTGACAACAAATACAGATTTATCCCAATCATATTCTTTTTTTTGCTCATTAAATAGTTTTGAAATTACCTGATTAATAGATTCGTCTTTCACCTCAAGTTTCGGCACCAAGTTTAACTGCCAACTGCAACCAGAAGTCATATTTAATAAAGTACTGAATAAGAATATTATTATCTTCATTTTATGTATGTTTTTACTATTCTCCCGTAGGCGAGAAGCTGAAGCGTTGAACTGTGTGAAAGGGCTTTGTGCCAAAAGTGGGTAGTAAGCTGTGCTTACCAACTATTTTTTCATATTCGTTCATCTAATTTTATTAGGCTTTGTTTATTACGCCATTCTTGTGGTAGATTTACAAAACCTGTTTCACAATTGTTATTGTAAATATATTATTTTTTGTTGTATTGCTTTAAAATAAATGTTGCCGGGGAGTGCGGGTTAGTCAGAAAATAAAAGAAATACAATTTCTTTTTTTATTTAACTTGCATCAAAATAATTCATGAATGAATACTAAAAGTCCTATTGGCGTTTTTGATTCGGGATATGGCGGATTAACTGTTTTAAAAGAAATTGTAAAGCAATTGCCACAATACGATTACATTTATTTAGGCGATAATGCTCGCGCTCCTTATGGAACGCGCTCATTCGAATCGGTATATGAATATACGTTACAATGCGTTGAAAAACTTTTTTCGATGAATTGCGAATTGGTAATACTCGCCTGTAATACCGCTTCTGCAAAAGCATTGAGAAATATTCAACAAAAAAATTTACCGATTATTGCACCACAAAAAAGAGTATTGGGTGTAATTCGTCCAACAACAGAAGTTATTGGAAAATATACAAAAACAGGGCACGTGGGTGTGCTTGGAACAACAGGAACTGTTAGCTCAAATTCTTATCCAATCGAAATACATAAATTTTTCCCTGAATTAATTGTTCATCAAGAGGCTTGTCCAATGTGGGTTCCGTTGATTGAAAACGATGAATTTGAAAATGAAGGTGCGGATTATTTTATTAAAAAAAATTTAAAAAACCTTCTTTCAAAAGATGATAAAATAGATGCGATTATTCTTGGTTGTACGCATTATCCTTTGTTGATTCATAAAATAAAAAAATTAATTCCCTCTCATATAAAAATTTTATCACAAGGAAAAATTGTAGCAGAAAGTTTAGAAGAATATTTGAAACGCCACAAAGAGTTAGAGCAAAAATTTAGTAGAGGTGGGGCAATAGAATTTTTCACAACTGATATTCCAGAAAATTTTGATGCTCCTGCAAGTCTATTTTTCGAGAAAAAAATTTCATCGAAACATATTGAGTTGTAAAACAAAACCCTTGAAAATTTTCAAGGGTTTTATTTTGCAATTCAGAGGTCTCGAGCGGATTCGAACCGCTGTAGAAGCTTTTGCAGAGCTCTGCCTAGCCACTCGGCCACAAGACCTTTTAATTTTTGAAATGCAAATGTAAAAAATATTTTCTATTATTCGTTATTCTTCTATGATAATGCTCACTTTATCTACATTGCCATTCATTGGTGGGTTGTGTTTTGTAACCTTTACTTTTACTTTTTTTAGTGAAGAAAAAGTTGTTTTCAGTTCATCAACAATACGTTGTCCTACTTGCTCTATTAGCTTTGAACGAATTGCCATTTGCTTTTTTACAATTTCGTAAACAGTAACGTAATCAATTGTTTTGCTTAAATCATCGGTTTTTGCAGCTTCGCTAAAATCGGTTTCCATTGTTACATCAATGGTGTAACGTGTTCCAATTTTTGCTTCCTCATCAAGACAACCGTGATAAGCATAAACATTAATTCCTTCTATAATTATTTTTTGCATCGCTTAAAAATCCATTCCTCCATCAGCGTTTTCGCTATTATTTTTATTCCTACTATTTTTTCGTTTAAACATAGAAGCATCCACTTTTCCAAAAATCCAAGTAACACTAAATTTCAAGAAACGAGAATCTCTTCTGCGGGACAAGTCTTGAATATAATCAGGAGTATCGTAGTGGGTTCCTCTGCGTTTTGTGTTGAACACATCACTCAATGTTAAATTAAAAATCAATCGTTGTTTAATATTTTTGTTGAGCGATAAATCCATAAAATACATTTCCAATGTTTTTCCTTGTGGAATAATTCTTGGCGCTTCGTAACCTCCGTTGGCTTGAAACGTAATATCTAAAGGGAATCTGTAAGACAAAATTAATTTGCTTTCCCAACTATATCCATTGTTTTTGAGTAAATTATTTTTCGAATCAATATAATTTATTGTTAAATAATAGGCAGTTGCATTTGCTGTAACATTCAAATTTTTAAGCACTGTAAATTTCAAACTATTTTCCCAACCATACGAAAAACTGTTATCTCCATTTTTAAATGTATTGATTAATATACTTGGGTTTGATGGATTTGAATAGGCAATATTGGTAATCGGATTTTCCACATATTTTCCAAAAATGGAAGTGAGATAATTGGTTTTTCCTGAAACAAAATTATAATTCATTTCTGCCATATTTATAAATTCTGGAGCTAATGATGGATTTCCAATTCTATAATTGTATTTGTCGGCAAACATTACAAATGGCATTGTTTGCATATAGTTTGGTCGATTTATTTTTCTACTAAAGTTTAATTGAACTTCATGTTTTTTTGAAAAACTTCTACTGAAATAAAGTCCAGGAAAAACTGAATTTAAAATATTATTTATAGATGTTGGATAAGAATAACTAAAACTTTCGTTTGGTTTATTCAGCAAAGTTCCTTTGTAGTCCGATTGTTCAACCCTTAATCCAGCTTGAATATTTAATTTTTTTACTCTTCTGCTATAATTAATATATGCACCATTTATCAAATCATCAATTTTATAATCGTTTGTAAGTGCACTGTCTTCAATATATTCAGAAGATGGATAAAAATAATTACTCACAAAATTATAACTTGTACTTTGCTTGTAAGTACTTTTTATTCCGAATTCAATTTTTGTACTATCGTTTATTGGATTGGTGAAATCTACTTGAAAATTGTACAATCCAGACCTTCCACTTGAAACACTTTTTTGTAAAGATGGTCCAGATGAAGAAAGCGTTCCATTGCCCAAATAATCATACGTTGTAAACAAATAACCACCATCATTATTTCCATAATTATAGCTTGCATCGGCAGTTAATTCTTTTCCTGCTTTTGGAAATGTTCTCTTGTAACCCAATTGTCCCGTGTAATTTATCCAATCTGATTTGCTTGAGTTTGTTCGGTTTCCGTACGAAACCATTTCGTTCAATGTATCTTTTGAACTGTAAGTTTGCATATCATTACTTCCGTAATATCCAGTATTAACATTTCCTCCAACAGTAATTGTATTTCTATTGTTGATGCTATAATCAACCGAAAGCCTTGCCATTTGCATACTATTGTCGCCAATGGTTAAATTATTTTGATTAAAATATTTTACAGGATATGGAGTTGAAATATTTTCTCTGTTCGTAAAACCATTGTTGTTGTTGCGACTTCTATTGAAATTATACATCACCGAAAAGTTGAATGGTTTTTCTTTTATGTTCAAACTTGCCATTGCATTGTATCGGTCGTTTGTTCCAATTCCAGCCATAACAGTGCCATTGTAGCCAGGTTTGTTATTTTTTTTCAAAATCACATTTAAAATTCCACCTGTAGTATTTGCATCAAATTTTACCGAAGGATTTGTGATTACTTCAATTCTATCAATTTGGTCGGCAGGAATTTGTTGCAGTGTAAGTGTTGTTGGTTTTCCATCAATAAAAATTTGTACAGAGCTGTTTCGCAATGTTACTGCACCATCTGCATCAACCGATACACTTGGAATATTTTTTACAGCATCTTCTCCTGTGCCACCAGTAACGCTTAAATCTTTACTTACGTTGTAAACTTTTCTGTCAATGCTAAACGACATATTTCCCTTTTCTTCAGTAACCTCAACGGCTTTGAGTAAACTAATATCGGGTTCAATTTTTATATCGCCCAAATCTTTTTCAACACTTTGCATGTTAATCAGTATTTTTTGCTCAAACATTTTGTATCCAATAAATTTTATGCGAAGCGTAAACATTCCGAATGGTAAATTTTCTAACGAAAAATCGCCATTGCCTTTTGTGAGTGCTCCCGAAACAGCACTGTCTTTTGGCATTACAAAAAGTGCAACCGAACAAAATTCAACTGCTTGTTTTGTTTTCACATCAATTACTTTTCCATAAATATGACCAATACTTGGCATGCTTCCCATTTTGTTCCCTGCTCCAGAATAGGGAATTCCACTTGGCTTTTGAGCTTTTGTGTAACTCAATAAAAACAGAAATAAAAATAGTAAATGGTATTTTTTAAATGAATACATTTTTAATTTTTAGGACACACTATTTTTTTCAATAAAGGTTTGAATGCGGGTTACAACCTCATCTTTTCCAAGCAATTCAACCATTTCAAACAACATTGGTCCTCCGCCAACTCCACTAATGCACACACGAAATAGCTGCATCACTTGTCCTGCTCCAATTTCTAATTTTTCGGCAGTTGATTTGAATGTGGCTTCTGTTTCTTGTGCTGTAAATGTATTCAACGATTTGAATGCTTCGCCTACTTCCTTAATAAAATTAAGCGTTTGCTCGTTCAATCGTTTTTTAATTACATCAGCATCATAACTTGTTGGTGCTATAAAAAAATAACTTCCACCTTCCCAAAATTCATTTACAAAATGTGCTTTCTCCTTTACTAATTTGCAGACACCTTCAACAAAATGTGCTGTTGGTTGTTGGCTATTAGTTGTTAGCCCATTTAATTTTTCTTTTAGTATTGGAAAAAATAATTGTGCTAATTCAGCATCACTTTTCTTTCTTAAATATTGTTGATTGAACCATTTTGTTTTTTCGGGGTCGAACTTTGCGCCCGATTTATTTACTCGTTCAAACGAAAAAGCTTCAATCAATTCTTCTTTTGAAAAAATTTCTTGTGTTGTTCCTGGATTCCAGCCCAACATTCCTAACATATTGATGAATGCTTCTGCAAAAAATCCACTTTCGCGATAACCTGAATATTTTTCGCCAGTACGTTCATCAAACCAATCGAGCGGAAACATTGGTATTCCCGATTTATCACGTTTTGAAAGTTTTCCATTGCCATCGGGTTTCAGTATCAATGGAAGATGTGCCAACAAAGGCATTTCGGCTTCTTTTCCTAAATAGCGATAAATTAAAATATGCGCTGGTGCCGATGGAAGCCATTCTTCTCCACGCACTGCGTGAGAAATTTTCATTTCAATATCATCTACAATGTGCGCCAAATGATAGGTTGGCATTCCATCGCTTTTCAATAAAACTTTATCATCTACTTGTGTAGAATTTACAACCACCCAACCACGAATAATATCGTGAAAACGAATTTCTTCGTTGCGTGGCACTTTAAGTCTTACTACATAAGGCGTTCCTGCATCCATCATTTTTTTTACTTCATCTTCCGATAGTGTTAATGAGTTGCGCATTGTTTGGCGGGTAACCGCATTGTACTGCGGAGCAACCACTTTAGCTGCTTCCAATCGTTTGCGCATTGCATCCAATTCTTCCGAAGTATCAAAAGCATAATACGCATGTCCGCCATCAATAAGCTGTTGCGCATATTTTGCATAAATTCCTAATTCTTTTCGTTCGCTTTGACGATATGGTGCATACGAACCATCACCAAAACCAACACCTTCGTTTGGCTCAATTCCACACCATTTCAACGCATTGATAATATATTCTTCTGCACCATTTACATAACGTGTTTGGTCGGTATCTTCAATGCGTAAAACAAAATCGCCATTGTGTTTTTTTGCAAATAAATAGCTAAATAAAGCTGTTCGCACTCCTCCCATGTGTAAACCTCCCGTTGGACTTGGCGCAAAACGTAATCGTACTCTTTTGTTTTCCATTTTTATAATTATAGAGCGCAAAGATAATTTAATTTAAAGAAGTGTTAATGCCCTAATTTGAAATTAAAAAGAGTTTATTTAATAATGGAAAAATGATGAATTATGAGTGCTCGTCAGTTCGAGTGTTTTTCTTTTTCAGAAAAATGGTTTGAGAGCGAGTGAATGCAACGCAGATTTTGTAGGATTGTTATGATAAAACATGAATCTTTAACCGCAAAGAACGCAAAGAAAAATTAACCACAAAGAACGTAGAGAAAAAAATAAAAAATAGGTTTTGCAACGAAAATATTTTATGCTTTATAACAATGTGAAAATTTCAAACAAAAAACACTACTCATAAAATTAGCATCGCTTAAATTGCTTCTATTGAATTCGATTTTTATTCTTATTTAAATTTTAGAGGGTTGTGCAACAGCCACTGCTGTTGGCGGTTCGTTGTTTTTCCGCAACAAGTTGTTTTTATTCCAAACTTAATTTTCATATTCTTTTAATGTCTGGTCAATTAAGTTTTCAATTTTTATAAAATTGTCTGCGAAACGTAGTACAATTTTTTCAAGGTTTTCTTCTTCAAATTCTGTCCAACCTTCCATTAATGTCAGGGGTCCAAATTTTACACTTACGTTATCCCAATTGTCTTGATACTTTTTAAACTTTTTCCTGAAACTGTCTGCAAATTTTGTACTTAGAATTGAATAGCCTTTAAGTTTTCTAAGTTTCAAGGCGTGAATATTGTAAAAAACTTTGTTCTCTTGTAATGTCTTTTCATTTACCCAAACCGAAAAAAATATTCTGGTTTCTGCACTTAATGGATTATTTAAATCATTTGTCCATTCTCGTTTGTATAACTTCAAATACACGGAGTCTAATACAATGCCAACAGAAATTTCAAGTTCTTTTTGGTCTAAAATATTTTTGTTAAGTCTATTAGCAGATTTTTTGAATTTCTCTAAATAATTTTCAAAGTCCATAATTCTAAATTTTAAAATTTCAGTTGTTCAATGTTTGCAGTGTCGTTTTACAATGACCGCTAACATTCCGCTAAACGCAACATTTGCGTTTATTTACACATTATCATTGAAGCAAAATCATTGAAAATAGATATTTTAATTTTTGATGAAGTTTTAAATGTTTCGTTTTTTTTATGCCTTGCTAAAATACACTATTTCAGTTTATGAGTAAAAATTTTAGATTTTATTTTTCTAAAATATGCAAGTACTCTGTTGTTGAATTTGCTTTTTGTTTTCTATTGTTATCAGCCTTAAAACGCTGATAATTTGTTTTTGCTAAACTGTATTTTCCATATTTTTTCATAATAGCTGCTACTTCTTTTTCGGTCATTAAACCTTCGTTGTTGTAGCTCAAAAATAAGTACTTAAAATTTGCTTTTTTTATTAAATCTTCAAAAACAATTTTCACATTTCCTTTTTTACAATAATCTGATTTTGCATACTCACGCATTCCTGTTTTTCCTTTTGGAATAAACGTATCGTACAATGCAATAGTGTTTAACAAATGATAGTTTGCGCCATATTGACGCTCATTGTAAGGAGGGTCGAGGTATAAAATATCTCCTTTTATTTTTGAAATTAATTGATTAGCATCTGTATTAAAAACTAAATGTTTGGTTTTGGTTTCAACAAATAATGCAGGATTAAGTATCAGTTCTTTTTGTGCCGATTTTTTTATTTTTTTTAAATATGCACCATATACAGATGCAGTGTTTGCAACCTTATCAGCACTTTCGAGTAACGATGCAACTAAAAAATAATATTCGTTTTTAGTTATTTTTTTTTGAATTTTCCACTCTTCAATTTTAGTTCTAATGGCATCAATTTTTTTCCCGTTTATTTCACTAAAATAAATTCGATTTGCTTTTCCGTTTTGCGAATATTCTTCAAAAATAAATCCAGCAACTGGTTTCAAATTATTCAATTCATCCAACCATTTTTTGTAACTTATTTTTTTGCTATTTCCAATATAATTTTGAGCCAACACATAGCTGTATGGCTCAATATCATTGATAATTATCTGTTTTGCTTCGTTTTTAAAACTTCTTGCAATAGCACCTGTTCCTCCAAAAAGTTCGGCAATAGTTTTATTATTTGTATTGCCCACCTTTTTGATGATAGTGGTTTTTATGAAATCAGTTAATTTATGTTTTGAACCAATGTAATTCATTTTTCTTTTTTCATCGCTTTAGTGGCTTGCAATGTAGCGAAATTAGCATTTTATTTTTTTATTTTTTGGAAATTACTTGCATTAAACCTTTTTGCTTTTATATATTTGTTATTCAAATTTTAAAAACAAAAATTATGGCTGGAGTAAACAAAGTAATTTTAGTAGGTAATTTAGGGAAAGACCCTGAAGTGCGCCATTTAGAAGGTGGAGCAGCTGTTGCCAACTTTTCGTTAGCAACAACAGAAACCTACAAAGACAAGACAGGACAAAAAGTAGAACAAACCGAATGGCACAACATTGTTGTTTGGAGAGGACTTGCTGAAGTGGCTGAAAAATATTTAAAAAAAGGAATGACCATTTATTTGGAAGGAAGAATCCGTAGTCGTTCTTGGGACGACAAAGAAGGAGTGAAACGTTACACAACAGAGGTAATTGGTGATACCTTTACAATTTTAAGTAAAAAAGAACATGGTCAACAACCATCAACAACCGAAGATAGCGGAAACATTACCGCAAAAACAGGTGATGATTTACCATTTTAAAAATTTGTATTTTTGCAATTAGCTATGAATATTTAATTTGTAGCTAATTGTTTTTCGTTAACATAAAACCAACAAATTGTCGCTTTTAAGCCATTCGTTTATAATTAGTAGTGTCATCAATTCTTTTTCCATAGGTATTTTAATTGCCATTTTGTTAATGGCTGTATTACTTACTATTGTTGCTTTTGTGTCGGCAGCAGAATCTGCTTTTTTTTCATTAACACCAACCGATAAAGAAGAATTAAAATTATCGTCCAACAAGGTGGATAAAAAAATATTGTTGCTCATTGAAAACCCAAAACGATTATTGGCAACACTTTTAATCAGTATTAATTTTATAAATATTGCTGTTGTAATTCTCAACGCCACATTTATTTTTGGTGAAAATGGATTGTTTAATTTTTCAGAAAATCCATTGCTTGGTTTTGTGATTCAAGTAGTGGCTGTAACTTTTTTAATTTTATTAATTGGCGAAATCATTCCCAAAATATATGCAACGCAAAACCCACTAAAATCAACTAGAAAGTTGGTTTATTTTGTTCAGTTTTTGCAAGGATTGTTTTCACCAATTAGCGCAGTATTGGTTTACTCCACATCATTGATCGATAAAATTATTAAACGAAAATCACATACCATTTCTGTTGATGATTTATCGCAAGCATTTGAACTAACTTCTGATGAAGATATTCCCGAAGAAGACCATAAAATATTACAAGGAATTGTAAAATTTGGCAACACCGATGTGAAACAAATTATGAAATCGCGTATGGATGTTACCGCTTTTGAATACAAGTTGAAATTTAAAAATCTTCTTGAAAACATTACCAATAGCGGATTTTCGAGAGTTCCAATTTATAAAGAAACATTAGATAACATTGCTGGCGTTTTATATGCAAAAGATTTGCTACAATTTATAAACGAAACAGATGAATTCAATTGGCAAGCACATATTCGTCCTCCATTTTTTGTTCCTGAAAACAAAAAAATTGATGATTTGCTTCGCGAATTTCAATACAAAAAAATTCATTTAGCAGTTGTAGTTGATGAATATGGCGGCACTTCGGGTATTGTTACGTTGGAAGATGTGATTGAAGAAATTGTTGGAGAAATAAACGATGAATTTGATGATGATGATTTGGTGTATTCAAAATTAGATGACACTAATTATGTGTTTGAAGGAAAAGCACCACTTAACGATGTGTACAGAATTTTGGAAATTGATGGAGAAGCATTTGAAAACGAAAAAGGCGAAGCCGATACATTAGGCGGATTTATTGTAGAAATAGAAGGTCGTATTCCATCGAAAAATGAAAAAGTAAAATTTAATAATTTACTTTTTTTAATTGAATCGGCAGATAGAAAAAAAATAAAACGAGTGAAAATAACGATTGAAAAAAATGAAGAATAAAATTTCATGTTTTGCTGTTTACATTTTAATTTTTGTTTCCTGCACTTTTATTTTTTCTTGTAATAGCGATGATGATGAAACGATTGCACCCAAGCCTCGTGCGTATTTCCGATTGACATTTCCCGAAAAAAAATATGTGAAGTACGATTCTGTTTGTCCTTTTACTTGCGAAATTCCTGTGTATTCAAAAATGGAAAATGATAAAAACTTTGGAGCAGAACCTTGTTGGCTAAACTTAAATTATCCATTACTGAATGGTACATTACATTTAAGTTTTGAACCATTACAAAACAATGATTTGCAAAAATACTTAAGCAATACCTACACACTTGTAAATAAGCATCAAATAAAGGCTTCGGGAATTGAAGAGCAAACAATTTCTAAACCTGCTAAAAAAGTTTATGGAATAGTTTACAACATTGGAGGTAATGCAGCATCTTCTGTTCAATTTTTTTTAACCGATAGTACAACTAATTTTATTCGTGGTGCATTGTATTTTAATGCAGTACCAAACACCGATTCTATTTCACCAGTAGTCGATTTTATTCGCAAGGATATTTATCACATGATTGAAACTTTCGAATGGAAAAAATTAAGCGCTTCTACGAAGACTGTGCATAAAAAATAATGCAGAAGCAAACAGAAAGAAAGCTCCTGTTTGGTGTAAAACACCCATTGTTACTGGCACTGAATATAGCAACGTAATTATTCCCAACAAAAATTGTGTAATCACAACCATTAACATAAAGTTAGCGGCTTTGCGTTGCAAAGATGTTTTTTCCAATTTCAATGTTCGTTCCCAAACAAAAACAACAATAATTACAACAACGTATGCAATGTAGCGATGCACAAATTGAACTCCTGCTGGATTTTCAGAAAAGTTTTTCCAAAAAATATCATGTGATAAAATAGTATCAGGAAAAAATTGTTCGCCCATTTTTGGATATGTATTGTAAAATAAACCTGCTTTTAAACCTGCTACAAATGCACCATATATAATTTGGACGACAATAAATCCGAACATAAATGTTGCATATTTTTTAATTTTTGTTGTCATTTCATTTTGTTGCAACGCTTGTGGATAAAGCAAATCCAACGCATACCAAAAAGTAAAACCAAAAACAGTAAACGCACTGATAAGATGAATTGCTAATCGATAATGGCTAACATGCGGTTCTTTTTGCAAACCACTTCTTACCATAAACCATCCTAAAAAACCTTGTAAAGCACCAAGTGCAAGAAGTACTACCATTTTTTTTAGAAAAGAGTTTTCAAATTTTTTCTTAATTAAAAAATAAAAAAATGGAATTAAAAAAACCACACCAATTGTTCGCCCAAGCAAACGATGAATATATTCCCACCAAAAAATAGATTTGAATTCTTCCAATGTAAATTGGTTGTTGATGATTTGATATTCTGGGCTTTGTTTATATTTTTCAAAAGGCACTTGCCATTCCGCATCGGTCATTGGTGGCTTTGAACCAATAATCATATTCCACTCGACCATTGATAATCCAGAATGAGTAAGACGTGTAATTCCACCAATTACAACCATTGCATAAATCAAAAAACATCCAGCCAAGAGCCAAATAATAATTGATTTTTGAGGATTATTTTTAAACATAAAACAGTATTTAGAAAATACATCACAAATGTAATAATTGTTTTTGTGCACAATATTTTAAATAAGTTTAAAGTTTACACACCAGAAACCAATTAATTTTTTTAACTATGAAAAAAATAATTTTATGCTTTCTGCTTATTCCATTGATAAGCACAGCACAGGAAAAAGAAAAAATTGATAACGAAAGTGGTTATTTTTATTTAGGAGTGCGAAATACAATAAGTGCTTTTAGCGATGATAATGCTTATGGATTTGGCTATGGTGGGCAGTTTAGAATTAGAGTTACGAATAGAATAAATACGGATTGGTATGCCGATTATATTACTACTGATATTGGCGGTTTAGCACGAAGAGTTGATGGGCATATTGGTTGGAGCGTTTTGGCATATCCGTTCAATTATCAATTAATTAAAGGAAAATTGACACCCTATATTCTTGCTGGACATTGTTTTGATTATACAAAAGTTTCAAAAAACAACAGCACTTTTTTTAAAGACAAATGGAGTAGTGCAGTACAAGTGGGTTTGGGCGCACATTATAACTTCACCGACAGAATGGATGTTTCGCTCACTGCACAATATATGATGCATTTGGGTTATGATGTACATTCCGAAATTTTTGAAATTGATGGACAAAAAGATGTGCTGATTACAAAAAATAAAGTATCGGGAGTTGATGGTCATTTACTTATCAATATTAGCATTAATGTACGCTTGTTTGATATGTGGGGACAACGAAAAGTAAAAGCATAGCAACAAATAATTTTTTATTGTTTAACAATTTTAAAACTAAAAATTATGTTAACAAAAAATTTCATCATCGTATTTGTATTTATTTTTTCATCATTACTTGCTCAGCAAGAGGATGGACAATACATACACAAACATTTAGTTCGAGTTGATGCTTCAATTGTTTCGGGGCAACAGTTCAATTCCATCAAAAATGTTTACATCAATGGTAATGCAGAATATTATTTGGATAATACAATTTCGATAAGAGGCGATGCAAATTATTTAATGGGAAGTACTGGATTAACTGCCGATTCAATGGGTTTGAAAGATAATCACTCGTTAATGTTGGGGGCTGTGTTTCATATTCAAACAAAAAATCATTTGGATCCCTATTTTATTTTACAACCAGGAATTGCTTACACTTCTTCTTATGAGCAAAAGTATGTTGCTGGAGAAAATGAAACAGGAACAGAAAAAACATATTATTCTGGTGTTGTAAGTCCATTGGGGTCGGCTGGATTGGGCTTCAATTATTATTTTCAACGCTTCGCACACTTGTTTGTTGAAACGAGATATATCTATGGACAACATTTATCAACAGCTCCAAATCCATTATCGCTACAAGAGTTTAGAATTACTTTTGGTTTAGGCTTTAATTTATTTGTTATCAAAGAGAAGAAAAAAGCGGCTTAACTTTTTGTTCAATAATTTCTGATAGAAATCATTTTTTTCAATTCTTTGTTTTACCTAACTTGCAACATCATTTTTAAAGAAAAAAATTATGGAATTGAAACCGGAAATTATTGAACGTATAAAACTGTTGGATGAAAAATATCAAGCAATGGGGCAGAACCTTGCTTCTTACCTTGATGGTTTGCTTTATGCTGATTATTTAACGTATTGGGATTATATTCATTTAGATACGTTGTTGAGTTTACAAACGCCAAAAACTCAAATTCCTGATGAAGAAATTTTCATTATGTATCATCAAGTTACGGAATTGTATTTCAAATTATGTTTACACGAATATCATCAAATTGCCAACAACGAAAATTTAGATGTAAAATATTTCATTTCTCGTATCAAACGTATCAATCGCTATTTTGAAGCATTAATACACTCCTTCGATATAATGGTTGATGGAATGGATCCTCAACAATTTTTAAAATTCAGAATGAGTTTATTGCCCGCAAGTGGCTTTCAGTCGGGACAATACAGAATGATTGAAATTTGTTCGACCAACTTTAAAAACCTTGTTGCAAAAGAAGTTCGTGATTCTTTTTCCGATACTATAAATAATTCTGATATTGAAAAAATGTACGAACATATTTATTGGAAAGCAGGAGCAACCGAACTTGCAACAGGAAAAAAAACATTAACACTTGTTCAGTTTGAAGAAAAATATTCAAAACAATTTATTGAGCTTGCAAAAAATTTTAAAGAAAAAAATTTATTAGCACTTTATCATAGTCTTTCAAAAAGCGACCAACAAAATGAAGAATTGAAATTGGCATTGCGCCAAATGGATGTGAATGTGAATATTAATTGGGTGTTGTCGCACTACAAATCGGCTGTGCGTTATTTGCAAAAAGACCCTGAAGATATTGCTGCTACAGGCGGAACAAATTGGCAAAAATATTTACCACCACGTTTTCAAAAACGAATTTTTTATCCTGAATTGTGGAGCGAAACAGAAATTGCAGAATGGGGAAAAGCTTGGGTAACAAGTGTTGTGTTTAAAAAATAATCGAACACAAAATTGTAACTTTGAGCTTTAGGAAAATTCAGGAGAGAAAAATGCAAAAAAATTATTTACAAGAATTAAATCCCGTACAACGCGAAGCTGTTGAATGTACTGACGGTCCGGTAATGATTATTGCTGGAGCAGGTTCTGGAAAAACGCGTGTGCTTACATACAGAATAGCATATCTCATCAACAAAGGCGCAGACCCATTCAGTATTCTTTCACTTACATTTACGAATAAAGCAGCTCGAGAAATGAAAGAGCGTATTGCAAAAATTGTTGGAGCAAGTGAAGCAAAAAATTTATGGATGGGAACGTTTCACTCTGTGTTTGCACGCATTTTGAGAAGTGAAGCTGAAAAAATTGGTTACCCACAAAACTTTACCATTTATGATACGGATGATTCAAAAAGTTTAATTAAAACTATTTTGAAAGAACAAGGTTTGGATGATAAAATCTATAAACCAGGAAGTGTATTGTCAAGAATTTCATCGGCAAAAAACAATCTAATTTCTGCACAAACATATTTGAACAATGCGCAAATACAGGAGGAAGACCGCCAGGCTGTAAAACCAAAAATGGGAATTGTTTATCAGCAATATGCTAATAGATGTTTCAAAGCAGGTGCAATGGATTTTGATGATTTGCTTTTTAATACCAATATTTTGTTGCGTGATTTTCCTGCTGTGTTGCATAAATATCAACATAAGTTTAAATACATTTTGGTGGATGAGTATCAGGATACCAACTTTTCGCAATATGTAATTGTAAAACAATTGGGTGCTGCTTTTCGCAATGTATGCGTAGTTGGAGATGATGCGCAAAGTATTTATGCTTTTCGCGGAGCAACTATTCAAAATATTTTAAATTTTGAAAAAGATTATCCAGAGTTAAATACTTTTAAACTTGAACAAAATTATCGTTCTACAAAAAATATTGTAGGTGCTGCAAACACTATCATTGCGAACAATAAAGACCAACTAAAAAAAACTGTTTTTACAGATAATGCTGAAGGCGAAAAAATAAAAGTTGTGAAAACAGATAGCGATAATGCTGAAGGAAATTTTGTTGCCAATTCTATTTTTGAAACAAAAATGAATGAACAAGGGCATAACAAAGATTTCGCTATTTTATATCGCACCAATGCACAATCTCGTGCTATGGAAGAGGCTTTGCGCAGACAAAATATTCCTTATCGTATTTATGGAGGCTTATCATTTTACCAACGAAAAGAAGTAAAAGATTTACTTTCTTATTATCGTTTAACATTAAATAATCACGATGAAGAATCATTGAAACGTATTATTAATTATCCAGCAAGAGGAATTGGGGATACTACAATTGATAAAATAATTGTAGCGGCAAACGACCATAACGTAAGCCTTTGGACAGTTATTGAAAATATTAATGAATTTGAAATTGGATTGAATGCTGGTGCAAAAAACAAAGTTGATGAATTTGCTTCGATGATTAAAAGTTTTTCGGCAATGATTAAAACTCAAAATGCGTACGATTTAGGACAACACATTGCAGTTCATTCGGGCATTCTTCGTGATTTGTATGCTGATAAATCTCCTGAAGGTGTTAGCCGACATGAAAATATTCAGGAATTACTAAATGGATTAAAAGAATTTACTGAAAGTGAAATTGAAATTAACGAAGTGGTTGAAGATGATGAAACTGAAATGTCTGAAAATTCTTCAATAACAAGTACTCCAATAGAAAAACAAATTTTTGGAAATGGAAAACTTTTTGAAGAAGAAGAAAAAATAAATCAAGAATCAACAACATTAACAACAGAACCAACGCTTGATATTTTTATGCAAGACATTGCATTGATGACCGATGCAGATAAAAAAACAGAAAAAGAAGAGGACAGAAATAAAGTAGTGTTGATGACTATTCATGCTGCAAAAGGTTTGGAATTTAAGTATGTGTACATTGTTGGAATGGAAGAAAATTTATTTCCATCGCAAATGTCATTAACATCACGCACTGATTTAGAAGAAGAGCGCAGATTATTTTACGTTGCAATTACTCGTGCCGAAAAACGTATAACCCTTTCCTACTCTACTACTCGTTATCGTTGGGGAAATTTAATTTATTGCGAACCGAGCAGATTTATTGAAGAGGTTGATGAAAAATATTTGGAACTTCCTGCTGAAAACAATGGACGAATGTTTGGTGATGAAGAATATAGAACAAAGCCAAAACTGAATATTGATAGGCAAAAAGAAACATTTGTGCAGCGCCCAGTTATTGGAAAAAAATTGGTGAAAGTAAATTCAGCATCAAAAAATACAAGTGATTTTGATACAGAAAGTTTGCGTCATTTGCAGGTAGGAATGCAAGTAGAGCACGAACGATTTGGAAATGGCAAAGTAATAAATATGGATGGCGATTTCCCGAACAACAAGGCTACTGTGTTTTTTGAAGGCATTGGACAAAAACAGTTATTGATAAAGTTTGCAAAATTGAGAATTGTAAATTAATTTTTGTGAAGTTGTCATTTCGACCAAAGGGAGAAATCTCAGAAGAGAATCCCCAAAAAGAGATTTCTCCTTTCGGTCGAAATGACAATTTAAATTTTGAAATAATGAATATTTTTAAAAGAATTATTGTTTCTATTAAGTATAATTTTCTGATGACTTTTGGAAATAAAAAAATAGTTACACAACCAAACATTCAAAAAGCTATGACAAATTCAAAATCATTTTATGATTTCAAAATGAAATCAATTGATGGAAAAGAAATTGATTTTTCAATTTATAAAAACAAAAAAATATTGATTGTGAATACAGCATCAGAATGTGGATACACGCCTCAATACAAAGATTTGCAAACATTACACAAAATGTATGGCAACAAAATAATTGTACTTGGATTTCCTGCTAATAATTTTGGTGAACAAGAACCTGCAAACAATAATGAGATAATTTCTTTTTGCGAAAAAAATTATGGTGTAACATTTCAGTTATTAGAAAAATCCGATGTGATTGGCGAAAACCAAAATCCACTTTATCAATGGCTCACGGATAAAAAACAAAACGGTTGGAACGATAAAATGCCTACTTGGAATTTTTGTAAATATTTAATTGACGAAAATGGAATGCTGTTGAAATTTTATGGTGGAGCTGTAAGTCCTTTGAGTGATGAGGTTTTGCAGCAATTATAATTACATCTTTACTAATTTTTTCACACTACTATTATTTTCAGAAATAAATATAACTGAATAAATTCCTTTTGCTAATAATGAAATATCAATTTGTTTTTTATTCGTTTCAATAACAACTCTTCCATTTATATCTACAATTTTTACAGTTCTAATTTTTTCTCCATTTACATTTAAAATATCCGTACACGGATTAGGGTACATATCAATAGTAGAATTATCCGACAATTCAGTTATTCCAACAAATTGATTCAATTTATAATTACGAAAAAACAACCAAATTTTTTCTGATGCATTAAAATCTTCATTGGTTACGCCAATAACATAAGGAGAACCAGGCCAAGTGTGTCCACCACTAATAATTTTATAAAATGCTACTGATGAACCTTGTGTTCCAGCATTGTAAAAATAATATTCGGCTGTGCAACCATCGCCAGTATTGACATTTGGAACATTCGTAACTATTGGAGTTGGATTGCAATTATTATTTGTTACCCAATATTTTACCACCGTATCAATTGCCAAAGAACCCGACATTCCTGTGTATGTAACCGTTGGATCTGCGGTACCACTCACTTGCATCACGGGTACTGCACGATTGGGAGAACAATTAGAGTATTGTAACGTAGTCATTGTTCCTGTTACTGATGCAATTGCCGCAATTTTATTATTTAAAGCACAAGCCAATGTATGACTCATATATCCGCCATTGCTCATTCCACAAGAATAAATCATGTTCGCATCAATATTATACTGTGCTTTCAATGTATCAATCAAATTGGAAATAAATCCAATGTCATCAACTGCGGTTCCAAACCCTGCATTCCAATATTGATATCCTCCTGAAAATGTTCCGTTGGGATATACAAACAAAACATTAGCAGTGTCTGCTATCGGCATAAAATTGGAATACGCTTGTTCTGCTGTTGCATTTGAAGTGTAACCATGTAAATCAAAAACCAATGGACGGGCTGTTGTTCCTGTATATGCAGCTGGTATGTACAAACGATAGTTGCGATAAATTCCACCAGAAATAATGCTATCAACTATGGTTGTTTGCGCGAAAGAAAATGTGCAAAACAAAATGAATATTGAAAGTAACGTTTTTTTCATACTGTGAATTTAATAAAATTAAAATTATATTTAATGAAAAATAAAAAGCCACTTCGTTTGAAGTGGCTTTTTTATTGCTTATTCCTATAGCTTAACTATTTAGCATTACAGGCATTACCAACATTAAAATATCTTCAGCCTCATTTTCTTTTTCGGTTGGCAATAAAATTCCTGCACGGTTTGGTGCACTCATTTCAAGATTAATATTTTCGCAATTTAAGTTGCTCAACATCTCTGCTAAAAATTTTGAATTAAATCCAATTTCCATATCCTCACCAGCGTATTGACAAGTCAATCGTTCACTTGCTTCGTTAGCAAAATCAAGGTCTTCGGCAGAAATACTTAATTCACTTCCTGCAATTTTCAAACGTACTTGATGAGTTGTTTTATTAGAAAAAATAGAAACACGTTTAATAGAATTTAAAAACGAAATTCTATCAACAGTTAATTTATTTGGATTTTCTTTTGGAATAACCGCTTCATAGTTTGGATATTTTCCATCAATCAAGCGACAAACCAAATTCACATTTTCAAAAGAGAAAAATGCGTTTGTATTGTTGTATTCTACTTTCACATTTCCACTAATACTTGATAAAATATTTTTTAATAAGTTTAATGGTTTTTTAGGCAAAATAAATGCAGAAGCATTTTTTGCTTTTGTATCACTTCTGCGGTAACGCACCAATTTATGAGCATCTGTGGCAACGAACGTGATATTATCTGTTGCTAATTGACAAAACACACCAGACATTACTGGACGTAAATCATCATTACCCGTTGCAAAAATTGTTTTGTTAATTGCCGATGCTAATGTACTGGCATCAAGTTCTAATGATGATGCTGATTCAATATTTGGAAGTTTTGGAAACTCATCTCCATTGTGTCCTGTAAGTTTATATTTTCCATAATCCGAAATAATTTCTATTCCGTATTTTTTTTCATCAATGCTAAATGTTAATGGTTGGTCGGCAAATGTTTTTAGTGTTTCCAACAATAATTTTGCTGGAACAGCAATATTTCCGCTATCTTTCGATTCAATGCTAATTGTAGTAGTCATTGTTGTTTCTAAATCAGAAGCAGAAATTTTTAAAGAATTTTTATCTATTTCGAATAAAAAATTATCTAGAATTGGTAATGCGTTATTAGAATTTAGCACACCGCTAATGGCTTGTAATTGTTTTAATAATGAAGTGCTGGAAACAATGAATTTCATATCGTACTATTTTTATTTGGTTTGAAATCGTTTAAAACTAACAAAGCAAATATAAAGATTTAAACAAAAAAAAGG
>JAYTXX010000111.1:0-15519 GCA_043742725.1 Bacteroidota bacterium
TTTTCAGAAAAATGTATCGAGAACAAAGGAAAATAATATATGGTTGAATTGATTAGTTAAGCACAGCTTACCATTTACTTTTGACACGAAGCCCTTGCAAACAGTTCAACGCTTCAACTTCTCGCCTACTGGGGTTTGCGCTTGCTTGTTGTTAGGCACTGGGCACCTTATTTATAATCAACTCACAAGTCTATAGAGCCATTACAAATAATTATTTCTCTGTCCACTTAAATTTTAATGGAAAAAAAATTGTTGATCTTCTAATTTCTCCCCGGTGTTTAGCTGGATTCCATTTTGGCATTAATTTAAACACTCTTATTGCTTCTTTGTCGCAATCTGGGCAATTTTTATTAGGAGTTGCAACGGAAATATTGTCGAGACTACCATCTTTTTCAACTATAAATTTAATATTTGAAATTGTCGAAATTTTAATTTGTTTCGCCTGTTCAGGGTACTTTATATTGGCTGAAATAAATTTCATAAATTCTATTTCACCACCTGAAAAAACAGCTCTTTCCTCAGGATTACTATAAACAGAATCAGTCTGTGAGAACAATGCAAATTTTATAAAAAAAAATACAATGATAAGTGTTATTTTTTCCATTTGTGATGTGTTAATTACGCTGCGCATAACATTTATGTTAGCGAAACTAGTTTCGTTTATTTCACCCTTAAATGAACTACTTAAAAACCTAAAAAGACGTATTTATCAAGAACTTATTGTATTCAAGAAAAAAAATTTACTTACTCATTTCCGAAAAATTTTTGAAAAAATGAGGAATGGTTTCAATTCCTTTAAAATAATTAAACACACCATAGTGCTCGTTTGGAGAATGAATAGCATCTGAATCTAAACCAAAACCCATCAATACAGAATCAATTCCTAATTCGGATTTGAACATTGCCACAATTGGAATACTTCCTCCACTGCGCACTGGCACTGGTTTTTTACCAAATGTAGTTTCCATTGCTTGGCTTGCTGCTTTGTAGGCAACCGATGTGCTTGGTGTAACCACAGGTTCTCCTCCGTGATGTGGTGTTACTTTTACTTTTACCGATTTAGGTGCAATGCTTGTAAAATAATCGGAAAATAATTTTGTGATTTTATCGCTGTTTTGATGTGGAACCAATCGCATCGAAATTTTTGCATACGCTTTTGACGCTATTACTGTTTTTGCTCCTTCGCCTTGATAACCGCCCCAAATACCATTTACATCCAATGTTGGACGAATAGAATTTCTCTCATTAGTTGTAAAACCATCTTCTCCGTGAATATCCGAAAGGTCTAACGCTTTTTTATATTCATCCAAACTAAATGGTGCTTTTGCCATTTCAGCGCGCTCTTGAGCAGTTAGTATTTCTACATCATCATAAAAACCAGTAATGGTAATATGGTTTTTATCATCTTTCATTTTTGCAATCATCTCGCATAAAATGTTGATTGGATTTGCAACTGCTCCACCATATAATCCTGAATGTAAATCACGGTTTGGCCCAGTAACTTCAACTTCTACATAACTCAAACCTCTCAATCCAACAGTAATAGAAGGAATATCGTTTGCAATAATTCCTGTATCGGAAATTACAATTACATCAGCTTTTAATTTTTCTTTGTTTTGTTTTACAAATATTCCCAAATTGGTTGAACCTACTTCTTCTTCGCCTTCAATCATAAATTTTATATTGCAAGGAAGTGTGTTGGTTTTCATCATCAATTCAAATGCTTTTACATGCATAAACATTTGTCCTTTATCATCGCAAGAACCACGAGCAAAAATTGCTCCTTGCGGATGTGCTGGTGTTGTTTTTATCACAGGCTCAAATGGTCCCGAAGTCCACAAATCAATAGGGTCAGCAGGTTGCACATCGTAATGTCCGTAAACCAAAACGGTTGGTAATTTTGCATCAATTATTTTTTCGGCATACACAATTGGATAACCAGCAGTAACGCATATTTCCACATTATCAGCTCCTGCTTCTATCAATTGTTTTTTTATAACATCAGCCGTTCTGATAACATCTTTTTTATAAGTTGGGTCGGCACTAACCGATGGAATACGCAACAAATCGAACAGTTCATTCAAAAAACGTTCTTTGTTTGCTTCAATGTAATTTGTGATAGTTGAATTCATAATAAAAATAAATTAAGGATTTTGAGAAATGCAAAGTTGCAATTTTAATTGAAACAATAATTGTACGAATTAGAATTATTCGCCTTTTTTAATTTTTTAGTTTAAATTTGATATACAAATGCGAATGCTACGAAATTTTTATATTTTATTATTTCTTCTTTTAGCAAAAAATAATTTTGCTACACACATTGTTGGTGGCGAAATTTATTACGATTATAAAGGAAACGATAATTATCTAATCACGCTAAAAGTGTATAGAGATTGTTTCAATGGAATTCCTCCTTTGGATAATCCTGCTTATGTTTTTGTTTACGATGCTTCGGGCAATTTTATTGATAGTTTAGCAATGTTGCTTCCAACATCAACCATTTTACCTCCAACAATAAGTAATCCTTGTTTTGTACCTCCAACCAATGTTTGTGTGGAAGAAGGAATTTATCACGAAATGGTAAACTTACCTCCAAAGCTTGGTGGCTATTATTTATCCTATCAACGATGTTGTAGAAATGGAACTATTTTAAATCTTATAAATCCTGGCAATTCGGGAACAACTTATATGGCACACATTCCTGGTCCAGAAATAGTTTCACAAAATAGTAGCCCACGATTTAATACCTTACCTCCTATTTTTATTTGTGCAAGTGTTCCTTTGGTTTACGACCACTCTGCAACTGATTTTGATGGAGATTCGTTGTATTATGAATTTTGCGACCCGTATGATGGTGCTTCACCTGATTGCGCACAATTCGGTCCTCCTGCTGTTGGTGTGGGTTGCCCCGAAATTGGTCCTCCACCACCTTTTTCATTTGTGAATTGGCAATCGCCTTATAGTTCGGCTTATCCAATGAGCTCTTCTCCTGCAATGAGTATTAATCAAAGAACAGGTTTATTAACTGGAACGCCAAACACTATTGGACAATGGGTTTTGGGAGTATGCGTGAGCGAATACAGAAATGGAATTTTGATAGATGTAAACAAACGTGATTTTCAATTCAATGTGGTAGATTGCCCTGGATTGCCTGTTGCGGCAATACCTGCGCAACAAACTTTTTGTTCGGGATTTCAAGTAGATTTTACTCAAACAAGTGTCAATGCTTTTACTTATCATTGGGATTTTGGTGTTGCTGGAATTACAACGGATACTTCCAATCTTGTTTCTCCAACCTATACTTATGCTACAGCAGGAACATATACAGTAACTTTAATCATTAATCCTGGAAAATTATGTGAGGCTACTACTACAACTGTTTTTAATGTGCAACCGTTGTTGGCACCCACTTTCACTGTTCCCAATCCTCAATGCTTGGATGGAAATAAATTTAATTTTACTGCTGGTGGTGCATTTCAAGGCAATGGAACTTTCAATTGGAATTTTGGAAGCAATGCAACTCCTGCTACAAGCACACAACAAAATACAACTACTATTTCGTTCAATGCTCCAGGTGATTATCCTGTAACACTTACTGTTAGCGAAAATGGTTGTACCAAATCGGTTACAAATACCATTCATATTTATCCAAAACCAAAAGCAGAATTTACTACTTCCACAAATGTAAGTTGCATTTTAAATCCTGTTCAATTTGTGAATACATCAACAGGTGAAGCACCTTTAACATACAATTGGAATTTTGGAAATGGACAAACATCAACTTTGCAAAACCCTGTTATTACTTATTCTGCGGTGGGAACATATAATGTAAGTTTAATTATTACTTCTGCAAATGGATGCAAGGATACGGTTACACTTCCCAATCAATTAGCTGTACAAAATCCGCCAATAGCAAGTTTCACAGCAACTCCTTTGTGCGATAATTTTGCTGTTAATTTTTCTCAAAATTCGGCTGGAGCTGTTTATTATCAATGGAATTTTGGCGACCCTTCTACAAACAATGATACATCAAGCCTTTCAACAACATCATGGAATTTTCCAACTTCGGGAACATACACAGCAACGCTAACTATTAATGCCAGTACCACTTGCACCGATACTGCACAAGTTGCATTTTATATTTATCCATTGTTGGTTCCAAGTTTTATTCCACCCGATGGACAATGTGTGGAAGGAAACAGTTTTAATTTCACAGCTGGTGGCGCATTTTTAGGTACTGGAACTTTTAGTTGGAATTTTGGTTCACACGCAAATCCTTCAACAAGTAATCAAAAAAATCCTACCAACATTGTTTACGATTCAGCAGGAATTTATCCTGTAACATTTACTGTAACAGAACATGGTTGTACAAAAAGTTATACCGATTCTGTACATGTTTATCCAAAACCGGAAGCACTTTTTGGAATGAAAAACGAAGTTGGTTGTGTGCTTCATGCTGTTTATTTTATTGATAGTTCAAAAACGGATACGCCATTAACCTATCAATGGAGTTTTGGCGATGGAACTACATCTACACAACAAAACCCCGTAGTGTTTTATCAATCAATTGGTACGTATGATGTGCAACTAATAATTACTACACAACACGGATGCAAAGATACCACACGTTTGCCAAATCAATTAACAATTTACGAAACACCAATTGCAGGATTTACAGTTTCGCCACGAGATACAAATGTATATTATCCAAATATTACAATGGTTGACCAAAGTCAAATGGCTGTTGGATGCCAAGTGTTTTGGGGCGATGGAACAAGTAGTACTAATTGCGATAGCATTCATCATTACAATACCGAAGAATTATTTACAATTATGCAAGTGGTTGTAAATGCTCACGGATGCTATGATACAGCCTACTCTACCGTTGATATTTTTCCACGATATTTGTTTTGGATGCCCAATGCATTTACGCCAAACAACAATGGATTGAATGATGTTTTTAAACCCGTGATATATGGTGTACACGATTATCATTTTTTAATTTTCGACCGTTGGGGCGAACTTATTTATGAAACTACCAATTACGAAGAAGGCTGGAATGGCTTTTACAAAGACCATTTGTGCCAAAACGATGTGTATGTTTACAAAATAAATTTTAAAGATGATGTTGAAAATAAATTTCATCAATACATTGGAACGGCTACGCTTGTGAGGTGATGATTTTTATTTACCTGAAAATTATTTAATCAAAATCAAATAAATCTTTTACAGGAACACCGAGAGCTTCTGCAACTTCATGTAAATAAAATGCTGTTGGATTTGATTTCCCATTTTCTACTCGTTCTATACTTTGTGGCTCTTTGCCACATTCAAAAGCCAAATCACGTTGAGACCAACCATTTTTAAGTCTCAACGCTACGATTCTTTCTCCTAATTTTTTTAAGTAACGTTGCTTTTGCATTTCAAATACAAATCAACGCATAGGATGATTTTATTTCATCAACATATATGTTGATAATAAAATTTATTTACTATTTTTGATAAAACTTAAAACAAAATGAAGGAGTAACCCGAAAAGCCTTTAATGAGTAGGGAATTTTTAAAAATAAAAGAATGAAAAAAATTATAACAATTTTAATGTTCGCCATTATTGGCTCGAGCATAATGGCACAAACTAAAAACAAATATTGTAATAGTAGATTTGATTATTGTATTGAATACCCGAATGAATTAGTAGGTCAAGGGGAATCAGAAAATGATGATGGACAAAATTTTATAAGAAAGGATAAAAAAGTTTCTCTAACAGTTTATCGTGATAGCAGAGAAGCCATATATGAAGGGGCAGAAAAAGCCAAACCGATATGTTTTAAAGAAGACTGCGAATTAAGAGATGGAAAAACAGTTACTTATAGTAAATTGGAAAATTCCTTTTATGTAGTTACAGGGATGAAAGGCAACTTAATTTATTACCAAAAGACAATCTTTACTGATTCAGGGATGATTACCGCATATTTAGAATATGATAAAAATGAAGCAAAAACGTATAATGATTATTGCACATATTTATTTGAAACATTCAACTAAAAAGTTATGAAAAAATTAAAAAGAAATTTTTTAGAGACAAATGAACATCTCTCTTTCAATGAAAATAATTATTTTTCGATTGAAAAATATTATTCAATTAAAGATTTTGGTAATCCCCCAAACGACTTTTTTACTTTGTGGGTTGTAAGGGCTAATATTACTTTACCAACGGTTTTATATATTCGTGCAATTTATATTAAAAACTCTCCTAAAGATAAAAGAAATGAACCTATTGAGTATGTTGAAAATTTCAAAATTCCAATACCCAAAAGTAGAATTGGAAAGGACAATGAAATTCCTCAAAAAATTCTAATAAAAAATTCTAAAATTTTTTTGTGGAAGCTACTTTTTAATATTAAACCTAATGTTAGTTCTAAATTATATTGTGATATTCAACACAATAATTAACCCCTTACTAATGAAACTGAAGTGTAAGCAAGTGTTTAGTCCTTCGGTTGCAAAAGCAAAATGTAAGCTGTGTTTACAAAAACAAAAAACCGCCTTGTTCAAATAGAACAAGATGGTTTTTGTTTTTTTATTTTCCACCTCTTATACCAACACATTTCCATTCATTTCCTTTGGAATAGTAATCTTCATTAGTTTTAAAATAGTTGGAGCAATGTCTGCTAACTTACCTTCTTTAATATTTTTATACTCATCATCAATTAAAATGCAAGGCACAGGATTGGTTGTATGTGCTGTGTTTACACTACCATCAGCATTAATCATAAAATCAGCATTTCCATGGTCGGCAATAATGATGAAAGAATAATTTTTTTTCAATCCACTTTCTACAATACGTTTTACACAAGCATCTACTGTTTCAACTGCTTTTACAACAGCTTTGTAATCGCCTGTATGTCCTACCATATCGGCATTTGCATAATTCAAGCAAATAAAATCTGCTTCGGCTTTTTCAAATTCAGGAACAATTGCATTGGTCAATTCCACAGCACTCATTTCGGGTTGCAAATCATAAGTAGCCACTTTTGGCGAAGCAACCATAATACGTTTTTCACCTATAAATTCTTTTTCTCTTCCACCCGAAAAGAAAAAAGTTACGTGCGGATATTTTTCTGTTTCGGCAATTCGTATTTGTTTTTTTCCTGCATTTTCAAGCACTTCACCAAGTGTGTTTACCAAATTATCTTTATCATAAACCAAATGAACATTTTTAAATGTTTCATCATAATTGGTCATTGTTACATAATACAAAGGCAATGTATTCATTCCTTGTTCGGGCATATTTTTTTGTGTGAGCACAGTTGTAATTTCTCTGCATCTATCCGTTCTGAAATTAAAACAAATTACCACATCATTTTCTTTTATCACTCCAATTGGATTTCCTGAAGCATCAGTATTTACAATAGGTTTAATAAATTCATCTGTTACATTTTCGTTGTATGATTCTTCAATTGCAGTTAAAATATTTTTTGTTTTTTTACCTTCTCCTCTCACCAATAAATCATAAGCAAGCTTTACACGTTCCCAACGCTTATCTCTATCCATTGCATAATAACGACCAATAACACTTGCAATTTGAGCGCAAGAAACTCCCTCTCCTTTGGAGATGGCTGGGGTGAGGCTTAAGTGTTTTTCTAAATCTTTTAAATATTTCAATCCACTTTTCGGGTCGGTATCTCGCCCATCAGTAAAAGCATGAATAAATACATTTTGTAAACCATTGTTCTTTGCCATATCGCACAAATGATGCAAATGCGCTTGCGATGAATGCACACCGCCTTCGGAAACTAAACCGATAAAATGAATTGCTTTGTTATTTTTTTTTGCATAATCAAATGCATTCAACAGTGTTTCGTTTTTATCAATTGTTTTTTCTCTAACAGCTTTATTAATCATTGCAAAATCTTGATAAACAATTCTTCCAGCACCAATATTAAGATGACCTACTTCGCTATTTCCCATTTGTCCATCGGGCAAACCAACATTTTCTCCTGAAGTTCGCAAAGTGGAATGCGGATATTTTTTATACAAGCTATCTACAAATGGTGTGTTTGCATTTGCAATGGCATCAGATTTTGAACCATCTCCTATTCCCCATCCATCAAGGATTACAAGTGCTACTTTTTTCATTTACTACAAATTTATTTGTTGATGGAACGCAGATAAAATCGGATAATTATGATAAAATAAGATTTTACTTTTTGAAAAAAAATCATTCTTCATCATAAAAATCTGCGTTCTATTTTAAGCATTAAAAATAACTTCAAAAATACTTCCTTTTGGTACATTATTTTTTACCGAAATAATTCCATTATGTTGTTTTACTAAATAATCTACAATGTACAAACCAAGTCCTGTTCCTTTCGATTTACGAGTTTCCTCACTTCCAACACGGTAAAATTTTTGAAATATATTTTCTTTTTCTTCATCCAAAATTCCAATTCCTTCATCTTTTACACTCAATATTATTTTTTGATTTTGCTTTTTCAAACACAATGTAACAGTTGAATTTTCGGGAGAATATTTTATTGCATTTTCAAATAAATTTAAAATGATAGATGGAAAACTTGTTTTATCAATACTCAAATAAATTTCTTTTTCAATATCCAAAACCACTTTTTGTTTGTAGTTAAACGATTCGATGGTTTGTTTCATCCCATCAGCAATATATTCCGAAAGGTTGATTTTTTCTTTATGCAATTCAAAAAAACTATTTTCAATTTTTGCGGCTAACAAAATATTTTCAACCAAATTATTTAATCTATCCGTATCACTAATTGCATTGGCAAGTATTTCTTTTTGTTTTTCACGATCGAGTTCATGTTTTTGCAATGTTTGCAATTGCAATTTTGTAGATGCTATTGGCGATTTTAATTCGTGTGTAACCGAAAGCAAAAAGTTTTTTTGTTGATGAGCAAGTTCCGCTTCTTTTTTAAATGTTTTACGAATTTGCAAAATACCTAACAGCAAAATGCCAATAAAAACAGCACCTTCACTTGAAATCATAATCCATCGTTTGTGCAATTTAGTATTGATTTCATTTCCATTTAAAATTACCTCTTCAACCGATTCGCCTTTTAATAAATTCAATTCTGTTTTTAAATGTGAAATTTCATTATTGAGTTGAAACATAGAATACGTCCACCAAGCAAATTGCACAAAAATATAGGCTACCAATAAGTAGAAAAAAAACAATGGGCGAGATTTTTTTTGAGTATTCGGCATTGAAACAAAGGTAAATAAAAAAGCCCCAATAATTTGGGGCTTTTGTGTATCAACATTATTTTTTCAAACCTATTTATTTATTTCCAACCACCACCCAATGCATGATAAATATTTGTTACTGCATTAAATTGGTTTTTCTTGGTTTCTATCAATTCTAATTTCGATTCGAGTGCATCACGTTGTGTCATCAATACTTCAAAATAATCCGCTTTTCCCGATTTGAATAAATCATTAGAAATGTCTATCGATTGCACTAATGTTTCCACCGCTTTGTTTTTTAAATTATACAACTGTTCCAAATTTGTAATGTTTGATAGTTGATTAGAAACATCAACATATCCATTCAAAATTGTTTTTTGATAATTATACATTGCTTGAATTTGAACTGCTTTTGCTTTGTTAAATTCAGCTTTTATTGCACTTCTATTTATTAAAGGAGCAACCAATTCTCCTGCTAAAGAATAAAAAAATGATTCGGGAGAAGTGAACAAATAAGCCGTTTTAAATGCATTAAAACCTGCACCACCACTAATGTTGAAAGATGGATAAAATTCTGCTTGAGCCATTTTTACATCACACTTTGTTGCAAACAATTCTAAATTTGCTTGTTTAACATCCGAACGATTTGCCAATAATTGTGAAGGAATTCCAGCTTTTATTTGTTGCGGAAGTTGAGTCATAAATATTGATTTGTCGCGCACTATCGGTTGCGGATATCTTCCCAACAAAAAATTAATTTCGTTCTCATTCTCTTTTATTTTTTGCAACACTTCAAACTCCATACTTTGAGAATTCAACACCTCTGCTTCAAATTTTTTCACTGCCAATTCAGTAACTATCGCAGCTTCTTTTTGAACCTTCACAATTTCCAACGCATTTTTTTGTAGCTCAATTGTTTCTTTTATCACATCCAATTGATTATCCAATGAAAGTAATTCATAATAACGATTTGCGATTTCGGAAATTAAATTGGTGATAACAAAATTCTTTCCTTCAATACTTGCCAAATACCTTGTGAATGCAGCTTTTTTAGCGTTTCGTAATTTTTTCCAGATATCTACTTCCCAACTTGCATGCAAACCAATTGCAAAATCGTTTAGGTTTTCAGGAACTATTTGTCCGGGAGTAATTTCTGCAGAAGCATCGCCTGCTCCTTGACTTGTGTAATGTCCAACTTTTTCTTGTCCAGCTCCTATGTTGCCTTCAACAGTTGGAAACAACAATCCTTTGCGTAAACGCATATCGTTTTTTGCAATTTCAATATCTTGCAAAGTCATCAACAAATCAATATTGTTTTTAAGAGCAGTATCAATAAGGCTAACTAAATTTTTATCTGCAAAAAAATCTTTCCATTTTATTTGCCCAGAGTTAACTGTATCTTTTGAATCACTGTAGGATTGCGGCATTGGCTTATCCGCATCTTTAATAGGTGTAAACATTTTACAACTTGTAAATGCAATACAAATAAATACGATACCAGTGATTTTATATTTTCTAAATAGATTCATCTTATTCATCAATTTCTTCGGTTAAGGGATTTTCTTCTTCATTTTCAACAAGGGGATGTTTTTCGGAAATGCTTGCGAAAATGTAATATAGTCCAGGAACAATGATGACACCGAAAAGAGTTCCAAGCAACATTCCTCCGGCAGCGGCACTACCAATAGTTCTGTTGCCTATTGCTCCGGGACCTGTTGCAAAAACAAGCGGAATTAATCCTGCAATGAAAGCAAAAGAAGTCATTAAAATTGGACGAAGTCGAACAGAAGCTCCTTCAATAGCAGCTTGAAAAACAGAACTTCCTGCCCGATGTTTCTGAACAGCAAATTCTACAATCAATACGGCATTTTTTCCTAACAAACCAATTAACATTACCATTGCTACTTGAGCATAGATGTTGTTTTCTAATCCCAATATTTTGAGAAAAAGAAATGCTCCAAAAATTCCTGTCGGTAAGGATAGAATTACAGGAAAAGGTAGAATGAAACTTTCGTATTGGGCAGCCAAAAGCAAGTAAACAAAAGCTAAACAAATAAGAAAAATATAAATGGCTTGATTTCCTTGTCGCACTTCATCAATAGAAATACCAGCCCAATCAATTCCAAACCCTTTGGGTAATTTATTTTTTGCTACTTCTGATACGGCAGCTAATGCAGAACCACTGCTATAACCCGAAGCAGGACTACCGCTGACTTCGGAAGAATTAAACAAGTTGTGTCGGGTAATTTCGGATAGTCCATATACTTTTTCTATTTTCATAAAAGCAGAAAAGGGTACCATTTCACCTTTGTCATTTTTTACATAAAGGCGCAGTAAGTCCTCGGGTTTTTCTCTGTATTGGGGCAAGGCTTGCACCATTACTTTGTACTGCCTATCATATTTAATAAAACTTGTTTCGTAATTACTTCCAACAAGTGTTGATAATGTATTCATTGCATTATCAATAGTTACGCCTTTTTGTTGTGCTTTATCATTATCAATATTCAACATATATTGAGGATAGCTTGCACTGTAAAAACTGAAGACAGATGAAAGTTCTGGGCGTTTGTTTAGCTCGGTAACAAAGTCTTTACTTACTGTTTCCATTTTTTTGAAGTCGCCACTACCTGCTTTATCCAACAGGCGCAACTCAAAACCACCTGCTGCTCCATAACCTGGCACTGCAGGTGGAGGAAAGAACTCTATGGTTGCTCCTTTAATATTTTTTGTTTTTTCTTCCAGTTCTTTCATTACTTCTTGAACAGAATGTTTTCTTTCGTCCCAACTTTTTAAGTTTATTAAACAAGTTCCTGCATTTGCTCCTGTTCCTTCTGATAAAATTTCGAAACCGGCAATGGATGAAACCGATTTTATTTCTTCTATTCCTGAAGCTATTTTTTGCAATTGCAAACTGATGTTGTTTGTTCTTTCTAATGTGGAACCAGGAGGTGTAAGGATGATGGCATAAAAAACACCTTGGTCTTCATTGGGAATAAATCCGGAAGGAATTAAAGAACTCAATCCCCAAGTTCCAAAACAGAATAGGAGTAAGGTTAAGAAGGTGATTGCTCTACGGTTTACAATTGCTCCCAATATTTTTTTATATCGTCCATTCAATCGATTGAACCAATTATTAAAGCTATCCAAAAAGTTGTTCAGTACATTTTTGGGTTTCTTTACTCCGTGCATATTTTTAAGCATAATGGCACATAAAGCTGGAGTTAAAGTCAAGGCAATAATTCCTGATAAAATAATGGATGTTGCCATTGTTATTGAAAACTGACGATAAAAAATTCCAACCGGTCCCGACATAAAAGCTACCGGAATAAACACGGCAGCCATTACTAAAGTAATAGCAATGATGGCTCCGCTTATTTCACCCATTGCTAATTCTGTTGCTTGTTTGGCATTCAAATTTTGTTCTTCCATTTTAGCGTGAACAGCTTCTACTACCACAATTGCATTGTCCACAACAATACCAATGGCAAGTACCAATGCAAATAGTGTTATCATATTTAGCGTGATTCCGAAAAATTGCATAAAAACAAATGTTCCAATTAAGGATACAGGAACTGCAATGGTTGGAATAAGTGTGGAACGCCAATCTCCAAGAAATATAAACACAACTAATCCTACTAATAAGAATGCTTCTATTAATGTATGAATTACTTTATCAATGGAAGCATCTAAAAACTTGGATACATCGTAACTTATTTCATAATCCATTCCTTGCGGAAAGTTGCTTTCTTTAATTTCTGCCATTCGTTGTTTAATTTTTTTGATTACTGAACTGGCATTGCTTCCATAGGATTGTTTAACCATTATGGCAGCCGAAGTTTTTCCATTTAATTTTGAATATAAATCATAGTATGAACTTCCAAACTCAACCTCTGCTACATCTTTAATGCGCAGCAACTGACCATTAGGATTGGAGCGGAGTACAATATTTTCATATCCTTCTTTGGTAGTATATCTTCCGGGATATTTTAAAACGTATTCAAATGCTTGAGATTTTTTACCGGAACTTTCTCCTGTTCTGCCTGGAGAGGCTTCTAAACTTTGTTCATCCAATGCTTTTAATACTTCATCAACTGAAATTTTGTAGGCTAACATTCTATCCGGCTTTAGCCAAATTCTCATTGCATATTCTCTGTCGCCAAGTATATCGGCAAAGCCTACACCATCTACTTTTTTTAACTCGGAAAGAATGTTGATGTCGGCAAAATTGTAGATAAACTTATCGTCCAACGTAGCATCTTTACTGTATAGATTTATATACATCAGCATATTGGATTCTTCTCTGGTAATTTTCACTCCTTCTCTAACTACAATTGGTGGTAGTTTATTAATTACTGCAGCAACTCTGTTCTGAATATTTACGGATGCAATATTGGGGTCGGTTCCTAATTCAAAAACTACTTGAATGGAACATTCTCCATCGTTTCCGGCATCTGATGCAATGTACTTTACTCCCGGAACTCCATTGATGGCACGTTCCAGCGGAATAACAACCGCTTTTATCATTAACTCTCCATTTGCTCCGGGATATTCTGCAGTAATATTTACTTTGGGAGGAGAAATGGAAGGAAACTGAGTTACCGGCAATTGAGTAATGGCTATGCCTCCCAGCAAAAGAATAATAAGCGAGATTACAATAGATAGTACCGGACGATGAATGAATTTAGTGAACATCTTCTTTTAGTTATACGTATTAATTTTTTATTGCTTGATTAGTTGTAAGCTTTCAATAACCTTTTTTGCAGGAACAAATTCGGGTTCAATTTTATCATCTTCATTTGCTGTTTGAATTCCTTCTAAAAGAATTTTATCTTTTTCCGAAAGCCCTGATTCTATAATATAAATATTAGATAATCGTTGTTTCACTACAATAGCTTTTGATTTAAGAGTATTGTTTTGATCAACTACATAAACAAATATTTTATCCTGAATTTCATACGTAGCTTTTTGAGGAATAATCAATGCATTTTTGATTGGAATGGTCAGTTGTACTTTTCCTGTTTCTCCGTGTTTTAAAAGCAATTCGGGGTTTGGAAATTTTGCTCTGAAAGCAATGTTTCCGGTTTCATTATCAAATTGTCCTTCAATGGTTTCAACCACACCTTTGTATTTATGTTCTTGATTATTTGCTAACAATAAGGTGGCAGTATTTTTTTCACCAGTATTCATTTGAGATTTATAATCCAAGTACTCCGTTTCGGAAACATTGAAATATGCGTAAACCTCTTTGTTGTTGGAAATGGTTGTTAATAATGCTCCTTCATCAATTAAGCTTCCTATTTTAAAAGGAATTCTATCAATGATTCCTTCAAATGGAGCTTTTATTTGAGTGAAGGAAACATTTAATTCGGCAGAAGCTAATTCGGCATTTGCCTCATCTAATTCGGATTGTGCAATAGCCAATTCTGTTTTTGAAACAATGTTTTTGTCCGCCAATGTTTTTACATTCTGCAATTCTAATTCTTCTTTTTTTGCATTTGCTTTGGCTTTCAAATATTCTGCTTCATATTGTTTGGGCATAATATTAAAAAGCACCTGACCAGCACTCACATGTTGTCCTTCATCAACATTTATTTTTTCTAAATATCCTTTCACTTGTGCCCGAATTTCTACATTTTGTAACGATTGTATTTGAGCTACATATTCCTTAGTAAAAGAAGTATCCATCAGCATTGGGCTTGTAACGGTATATTTTCCTTCTTCACTTTTTTCTTCTTGTTTGGAAGTACAACTTGTTAAACTTACTATGGCACACATGCCAATGAGCAATACTATTTTATTCATTGATGAAATTAATTTTAGAAAAATTGTTGGTGATGAAAACGGTAGTAGAAGCTATCTATTAAAAGATAGTATCAACAAATAAAATCAGAGTTTTAAAACTCTTATAGAAATAGATTTTGAAAAAGGGGAATAAGAAAAATTAGGCTGATCAATCTTATTGTGTAGATTATTATTATAAAAATTTAAAAACGGTTGGTAATTGTCAAAACAAGAAGTTGATGTATAAATATTTTTTTTCTTTAAAAAAGTAACTTCATCATCATCGTCCAATAAATCATCTTCAAAAACAACAATTGAATTTTGAAAATCGGCAGAAACAACTGAATTTTCCGCTTGCATTTTTTGAAAACAATCTTTAGAAATATTGTTTTTATTCGATTCTATCGAAAACACATGGCTTGGATGTAAAAAAAATAAGCCTAAAAAAAGTAGGTAATGAATTACAATTTTCATTTTCGGGTTCAAAGATAATCTTCAATTAATTACTAAAAAATAACTTTAACA
>JAYTXX010000112.1:0-8823 GCA_043742725.1 Bacteroidota bacterium
TTATCATTACAAATATTTGGACCTAATAAATAATGTCATACTTTTATAAAGTCAAAAAATATTATTGGAAAACATGTTATTTTTTATATAAATCATTTATTTATAATATTGGACTAAATTTAATATTTATTTATACCCAATTAAAAAAAATTGATATATAAACATAATACAACTTAAATAATATACCTAACTTATTAATGAAATATAGACACATTATTTTATCAGATGAAGATATAAAAAATGTAGAAAAGGTTCAGTTATACATAACTAAATCTTTTAGCAAAAGGAAACCAAAAAAAAGTAATAAATTATATATAAATATTTGTAATATTTATAATTTTTATCCTAATCTTATTGAAAATATTTTAACTAATATTCCAAAATTGGGTTATTATAAAGATTATTTTCATATTTTATACTTTTCAAATAATTATCAATTAAATAATTATATTTACAATGCAGTTATAGTACAAATTACTAGCGATATTACTAATTTACAAAATAATGGTAGGATTTCAACATTAGGTAAATGGTTACCCAGTGAGGGGTCAAGAATAAATAGAAAAATTAATTTTATTGACAAATTTGCTGCCTTATTTTGGGGAAAAGCCAATAAGTTTACATTAAGGAAACAATATAGAAAATTAAAAACACAAATAAACCAAAAATTGGGAACATTGGAAAGTTTAATGAATACAAAACAATATGAAAAAATAAACTTGGAAAAAGCTTCATATAATGCGTTAAGTAGACATAAACATCATTTGGTAACACATGAGGAGTTAGTTCCAAAATTTTATGAATTTGATATTAAAAAATTAAAAAAGATGAACTTGTTTGACTTTACAAAAGAATTGTTTGAAAATAAATATGACATTAAATCATTGGAAACAGTTTGGAATCAACAAAATTATAATATACCATACTTAAGTACATCTATAGATAATGCTATATGTGTTGTGGATTTAAGTAAGGATATGTTTATAAATAATTCTCATTACTTATCTATTGGTATATCTCTATTGGTAGATAAATTTTCTAAACACAAGAATAGTATTATAGTGGGTAGTAGTAAAATTGTTTTTGAAGATACAAATACCATAATTGATAAAAAAAATAAATTATTAAAATACAGTGGCCCATGCAAAGATATTAAAGCATCTGACTATAAAAAAATTATTAACAACAATGAAGATTATGTACTGGTGTTTGTAACAAATAAACATATTGAGATAGACGTGTCAAATAAGGTTTTACAGATAGTTCCATATCACAATAATAATTATGATATTATAATGAATGTTGATGGGAAATATAAAAAAGTAACAAAATATGATGACCAAGAGACTACTGAAGAAAGAATTAAATCAATAATAAATTGTTCACCTGAATTAAGAAATATGAACCATTTGTATTTTATAATGGGAGTAAGTTTATTTTGGTTGATGATAAAATATTATGGTTCTATGTTAAGATTATGTTAAGATTATGTTAATTTTGTTTAAAAAAATGAAATAATAATTATATAATTGTTATCCTAATTACAATATTATTATAATTAGAATAATGAATATTATGCAAATAATTTCATGTGATGACATACTAAATACAATATTAAGTTTTTCAGATAACTATAACAATTTTATTGTATGCAAAAAATGGCAATCAATCGTATTAAAAAGTTCGAAAATATGTGGCAAATGTAATAAAATTGTAAAAATGTATGATGTAGATTTATGGGATAGTTTTGATAAAGATACCATATGTCATGGATATTATGGATCTGTTCTTAAATATAATTCTTTAAGAAATATGTTGGCTAAAAACTATGTATTTTTGAAATATGTACACAGACAATCTAGTGGTGTATGTTCATATGCAATAAATTGTAATGTTAATGCATATTATTTAGTTAAAAACAAAACATTTGACATATATTTAGAAATTGCAAAAATATGTAGGATTCGTAATACACCATCATATGATTCAAGAAATAATATAATTTACAAGTCCCCTATAAATTTGGACATATTACTTGATGTAGTACTAAATATTGGCCATACAAATTATGATGAAGTAATATTTGTTAAACAACATTTAGAAAAGGAATATTTAAATAAATTAAAAAATGATTTATCATTTAAAACTTTTGAATATCAAACAGAAGCTATATGTTTAAGGGCTGTTAGAAATGATTGTAATAATTTACAATATGTCACTAACCAGACTACTGTTTTGTGTATGGAAGCAGTTAAAAAAAATGGAGAAATGTTGCAATATGTTATAAATCAAACTAGGGATATATGTTTGGCTGCACTAGAAAATGATGGTAATGCTTTAAAATATGTGTATGATGAATATATTGATAATGATATATGTTACAAAGCGGTTTTAAAATCTGGTTGTGCATTAGAATATGTGCCAGATAAATATAAAACAGAAAAAATATGTTTAACGGCAATAAAAGAATCTGGACACGCTTTAAAAGATGTGCCTGTAAAATATAAAACAGAAAGTATGTGTATTGAAGCAGTTAAAAATAATTATAATGCGTTAAAATACGTTCCAACAGAATTTCAAACAAATAATATATGCTTAGAAGCAATAAAACAAAATAGTTATTGTTTAGCATACATAACACATCAAACAAAGGAAATGTGTTTGGAAGCTATAAAGCAAAATATTGTATCATTTCAATACATAACCAACCAAACCGAGAAATTATGTTTTGAAGCAGTTAAACTTCATAATTCTGCACTAAAATTCATATCTGAGAAAAATAAAACAGAAAAAATATATTTAGAAGCAATAAAACATTTTCCATGTGCATTGCAGTATATACCTGAAAAAAATCAAACTGTAGAAATCTGTTTAGAAGCAATTAAAAAGGATTGGACAACATTAAAGTATGTTCACAATAAAAGCCAAACAGAATTAATATGTTTAGAGGCAATTAAAAAAACATCTAGTGCTCTACAATATGTGTTGGAAGAAAATCAAACACATAAAATTTGTTTTGAAGCTATCAAAAGTCATTATAGTGCCTTAGAACATGTTAAAAATCAAACAGAAGAAATGTGTTTGACAGCTATTAATATGGATGTTAGGGCTTCTAAATTTGTAAATACAAATGCTGAATGGTTAAAACATACCAGTGAAAAATTTGAAGATATGTGTGTAAAAATGTATAGTAATAATAATTTTTTATTGAATATGTAATTATTTAAACATGTAATTATTTATTAAAAAAATGAAATTTAAACAACATACTGTGTCAAATAATGATTAAATATTAATAAACATCATTATGTATTCAAATAATTACAGTAGTTCAAAATTTACTCCAGAAGATATGTTACAAAAAGCTGATTTTAATAATTATGAAAAATTCAAAAATTCATTGGTATTAATTTTTGAACTTGATGATAAAATTATGACATATATGAACAATAACAATCATATTCAAATTCCAATAATTGATGATAACGATGTCGAAAATTCATATAATTATGTCCAGTGGATAACTTATAAATTAAATACAAATGTAAATAATTGTATTGAAAAAATATTGTCTTATTTGTTTTGTGACAAATCTTGTGATTTTAGTGATGATGAAAAAGGATTGCGATTATTACATTTAAAAAAAATTATGGAAAAATATGGTAATGCAAAAACATATTTTGATAAAATATCAGAGAGATTATGGAAAAAATCATCTTATCTTTGTGAAAATTATGATTATTATTATTCAATGGCATCAAGAAAAATGGTAAATATTTTAGAACTTCAGATGAATACTATAGTAATAAAATCTACTATGACACCGGAATTAGCTACATGTAATGATTATGTCACACCTATTAACGTATCCAAGTTAAGGCAAAATGGGTATGCAATGATACAAGGCCATCCTTGTAAAATTGTGGCTATGACAACAAGCAAAGATTAAAAATATATATATAAAAATTTGGTATAGTTATAATAGTATTATATTATTATGCTTGTATCACATAAATTTAGAGATTATTCAAATGCGAACCAAATTGTGGTTGATACTTATAGAAATAAACACAAAAATCAAACATTTATTTATAGTATTGATATGACTAATAAATATTGTAATAATACAAATAAATATAAAAGTGATATATGGTCTATGTTATTACTATCAAATGATATTATCGATGAGAGCGACCCAGATATAAATATTGGACAAATTTATCATGCTTTTCAAGTTGCAGAAAGATTAAGAGTATTATATCCAGATGATGAACAATTGCATTTGATTGGTTTATTGCATGATTTAGGAAAAATATTATTATTGCCTAAATTTGGTAATCAAGAACAATGGGCGGTGGTCGGCGATATTTATCCAGTAGGGTGTGCATTTAATAAAAAAATTGTATATAGTGAATTTTTTAATGAAAACATTGATATGAAAAATAATTTATTTAATACTAAATTAGGTATATACAATAAAAATGTAGGATTTGATAAGGTACAAATGTGTTGGTCTCATGATGAATATTTATACAATGTATTACAAAATAGTAAATTAGATGACAAATATTTAAAAATTATTAGATATCATTCATTTTATGCATTTCACAGAGATAATGCATATGAATATTTAGCAAATGAAGAAGATATGAAACTAAAACCATTATTAAAATTATTTAGTGAATGTGATTTGTACACTAAAAATGATGATAAATTTGATATTAGTTTATTGGAGGAGTATTATAAAAATTTAGTTAATAAATATTGTGGGGGCGATTTTTTGTGGTAATTTAAAATAATAATAATTATTTTAGATAAAATTTTTTATAAAATTATTTATTTAGACAATATTCATACCTCCACTAAAATATCCTTCAATCGTAGCAGCGATATCTATTCCTGCAGTAACTGTGGCACTAGTAACCATTAACAAACGGGTTTGAGGAGTTACTGGAATGGATAAGCCTGTAGTTATTCCATTAGAAACTGTTCCTATTGCTAAAACACCAGTTAGTGGTGGAGCCAATGTTACAATAGCTCCAGGAATAGCGGTAAATGTATTATCTGGAATAGTTGATTGGTATAATTGAGCTGTAATAGTTATAGTACTTCCTACAAGACTTTGAATTGTAGTTGTACTAAAATATGCTGTTATATCAGTGATAGTTCCTGACCTTGGTATAGAAAATGACATATTTAATACTGTGGCAGAGCTTCCAGTCAAATCTATTGTTCCACCAACAATACTTACTCCACTAGCGTTATTACCAAATGCTGTTACTGCGGATGTATTATTTACTCCCCCTAAAACAGTAGTTGTAGTTATAGGCGAACCTGATGCAAATGAAATAATTGAACCAGCACCGGCTAAACCTGGTGAACCAGTTGGGCCAACAGCTCCAGTATCACCAAGTCCAGTTGGACCAATAGCTCCAGTTTCTCCAGTAGCACCAGTTTCTCCAGTAGCACCAGTAGCACCAGTTTCTCCGGTAGCACCAGTTTCTCCAGTAGCACCAGTTTCTCCAGTAGCTCCGGTAGCTCCAGTTTCCCCAGTAGCGCCAGTTTCTCCGGTAGCTCCAGTAACACCAGTTTCTCCAGTGGCACCAGTATATCCAGTTGGCCCTCTTAAATTACAATTACTTGTCCATTGAGTTCCATCATACATTAAAACATTTCCACTACAACAATCAAGTAATTTATCACCAATTCTAAGAGTAAATTCATTGCAAACATCGGTAGCCAAATTACTTACATTAATTATTAAATATTTTCCAGTGTCAACATCTAACCCATAAAACAAAAATGGTTGAGTTATAGGATTTCCATAGTAATCAACTAATCCTACTAAACTTGAGGCATCAATCCACACTCCACCAATATATTGATATAAGTCACAAGAATTTCCAAATTGTAAGTATAAATCACCTTCAACTCCTGGAAGTGGTCCTTGTACACTTGGTTCAGCAAGTCCCATTCTTCCTGTAAGTCCAATACAAACACATTCGAACATTGTTCCTGTAGCACCAGTAGCACCGGTTTCTCCAGTGGCACCAGTATATCCAGTTTCTCCAGTAGCCCCAGTAGCCCCAGTTTCTCCAGTAGCACCAGTTTCTCCAGTAGCACCGGTTTCTCCAGTAGCTCCAGTTTCTCCAGTAGCTCCAGTATAACCAGTAGCGCCAGTTATTCCAGTGGCACCAGTAAAACCAGTCGGTCCCCATAAATTACAATTTGTTGTCCATTGGGTACCGTCATACACATAGACGTTTCCACTGCAACAATCTAAAATTTTGTCCCCAACTCTTAATGTAAATTCAAAACAATTATTGGTTACAAAATCAATTATACTAATTATTAAATATTTACCAGTGTTAACATCTAACCCGTAGTATAAAAATGGTTGAGTTATAGGATTTCCATAATAATCAACCAAACCGACTAAATTTGTGGCATCAACCCATGATCCACCTATTAATTGGAATAAATTACATGATGCCCCAGTTTGTAAATATAAATCCCCTTCAACACCAGAAAGTGGTCCCAATAAACTTGGAGATATATTTCCTATTCTTCCTGTTATTCCAATGCATACACAATCAAAAATGGTTCCAGTAGCCCCAGAAGCACCAGTTTCCCCAGTAGCACCAGTTACACCAGTGTCTCCAGTATATCCAGTAGCACCAGTTTCTCCAATAGGACCAGTTTCTCCAGTATAACCAGTTACTCCAGTATCACCAGTATACCCAGTAGCACCAGTTTCCCCAACCGGTCCAGTTACTCCAGTATCTCCCATTCCAGTAGCTCCAGTTGGACCAAATAAATTACAATTGGTTATCCATTGGGTTCCATCATAAACATATAAAAATCCACTGCAACAATCTAAGATTTTATCATCTGGTCTAAGTTTAAATTCAATACAAATATCAGCAGCAAAGTCAATTACATTAATTATTAAATATTTTCCAGTATCAATATTTAAACCATAAAATAAGAATGGTTCTGTAATAGGATTTCCAAAGTAATCAACTAAACCAGTAAGGTCAGACGCCCCAATCCATACTCCACCAGAAAGTTTATATAAATTACAAGTGTTTCCAATTTGTAAATATAAATCCCCTTCAACACCAGGAAGTGGGCCTAATAACTCTGGTTCAACTATCCCCATTCTACCAGTAAGTCCAATGCATACACATTCTATATTAGTACCAGTCGCTCCAGTAGGTCCAGTTGGTCCAGTTTCTCCAGTAGGTCCACAAATATTACATTCTAAAGCCCATTTACCACAACGATTCAATTTATACAAACCACAATCATTTACAACAAATAATAAATCCCCGCATAATAAATTAGACATTTTAACTATGTCAATTACACAAATTTTACATTTTTTTTGATGAACATAATAAATAGCGCCATTACAACACAAATAATAAAATGGGAATGAAATTGTATTATTAACACATACCCAATTAGTACCAGACCATTGATATATACTTCCATTACTTAAATCCAATAAAAAATTACCAATAACAGTACCAGGTTTAGCACAAGCAACATTATCTACACACATTCCAGAGTATAAATAGTCAATTGTTATTATTTTATTACCCCTTTCTCCTGCCGGCCCAGTGCATCCGGATCCACAATCGGTAGTTTGTGTTTTGCATGTTGTCTGTGATTTAGTTGTACATTGTGTTGATTCAGTGAAATCAATACTTTCACAACATGGTTTTACAGGATGTGGATAATTATCAGTTGTTGTTTCGCAACGTGATACGCAACTATCTACATCAGCACCACAATGATTTTTACAATTGCTACAATTGTGGGATTTTTCATAACAATCTCCGGAACTGGAGTCATGGGAACTAGAACTATATTTTTTGTGTTTTTTTTCTGGTTTATCACAATAATCGTTTGTGGTACAATCATCTGATGAAGAACTAGATGAGGAGCTAGATTTTCCATGTATTTTATGATGTTTAGATTTGTAATTAGATTTTACTACAATTTTATTGTCACAAAAATCATCAAATCTAAATTCGTCAAGTTCACCCTCCACACAAATATATGTACGAATTTTTTCAAGACAACCGTGAACAGATTTTAATACATACTTGATAATATTAATTGTTTCATTACCATTAGAAATCTTCCCACATTTTTGTATTTCAGCTAAGTTAGTATTTAATGCTAATAAACTAATTTTACATAAATCAATTAATGTATAATCTTTTGAACAATCTTCGGAAAATGCGGCTTCTATTTTAAGAATATATTTTTTAGTTCCGTAATGTAAGTATCCAATTTTTTTATCAACGATTGACAATAAATAAGTAAACCAGGCTTTAATATGAGCTGATGTTTCAAATCTAGCTCTGCAATTATTTAACAAATCTTGTTTTATTGACAATAATATGCAATTAATTTGTTTGCATATTTTTTTTAATACCTCGTATGGCTCTTTTAGATATTTTCTATTTAGAGATGTTGCAATTGACATATATATAATAAAATATTATTTTTTTTACAAGAAAATAATATTATATTATTCAATATTATAAAAAATTATTAAATTTATCAAGTGTTTTTCCAACCAATTCTATATGATAATTCTTTATTATCCCCTATAACTTGCCACACATGAACTTGTAATTTTACCATAAGATGAAATTCACCATCTAGAGTTTTGCACATTACAACAGTTTCACCATTATGTTTAATTTCCACCTTTGAATTTACAAAATTAATATCTGGATTTACCTCTTCATCGTACATATAAGATTGTTTAGACCCCTTAACTTTCATCACATTAAACATTTTGTC
>JAYTXX010000113.1:0-17265 GCA_043742725.1 Bacteroidota bacterium
TCCTAATGTAAAAGTTACTGTGTTAGAACCTGGAGTAAATGTTCCTAGTGTTTTTGCCCAGTTACCACTCACATTAAATGTACCCGATGGTGCTGTTAATGTTCCACTACTTAAGGTTACATTTGTGGAAGTTACACCACCAGTTGAACCTGTAAATGTTCCACCACTAATAGTTACCCCTCCATTAAAAGTTTGCAAGGCTGTACTTGCACTATACGTTCCGCCACTTACTGTTGCTAAACCCGTTACTGTATGTGCCAAAGCATTAGCATCAAATGTACCTGCAGAGTTGGTAAATGTACCAGCTGTTGCCAAAGCATTGGTTATTAATTGCAATGTACCTGCAGCATTATGAGAAATATTATTAAACGGTTTTCCTGCACCTGTACCTCCCGAATTTAATGTTTGCGTTCCACTTGCTTTATTAAATGTTACTGTCCCTGTGCTTGGTGTATATGTTCCTGAATTAGACCAATTACCTGCAATTGTTATACTATATGTAGTACCACCGTTAACCGCACTTAATGTACCTCCATTTATTGTTAAATTGTTATTCAATGTAAGATCTGTAACCAAATTCACTTGAGGAGCATTAAAACTGTTTATTGTTAAATTATACAATGGTTTATATGCTTCAATACCAAAAATTTGACTTGTCGCAGTTGTGCCATCACCATATTGGAATGTTCCACCTGTTACCGAACTGGTACTAGAACTACTTATATACAAATCGTAGGATGTAGCTTTTCTATGAAAAATCACAGTACCACCTGACATGTTGAAAGTCGTTCCACTTTCAATATCAAATGAAGCGTAACTACCCACATTGGTATTTCCCACACTATTTACTGTGGTTGTTCCTCCCGAAATAGTAATAGAACCACTACTACTAGTAGCATTTGCTAAAGCACCTCCAACATTTACTGTTCCAGAAGATACTGTAAATGCACCAGAATTAATAATATTTATATCATTTGATGCACCATTTACAGAGTTCAAAGTACCGCCTTGTACTGTGATACCTGCTGTTGATGGTATAGTTGCCGCTGCATTAAATTGAAATGTTCCTGTTGTAATTTTAAACAAACCATTTGTCATGGTTATATTATTCGTATTAGAAAGTGCTCCAACAGCATTAGCCTCAAGCGTAGTACTTATACTTGAGCCCTTATTCACAGTTATATTATAAAAGGCTGTTGCAGCTCCTCCACTTATTGTAGCACTTGTTGAACCATTAAAGTTAATGGTAGATGTACTTGCTGTGAATGTACCACTGTTCGACCAATTTCCGGCAACATTGTGTGTATATGTACCACCCGCATTAAATGTTGCTGGAGAGTTAATCGTAAGGTCACCTTTAATAGTTAAGGCAGCTGCTGCTGTTTTAGAGCCCGAAGTTGTAATAGTTAGGTTACCATAGTTTGGAGCATTGTAAACCCCTTGAGTACCTCCATAATATTCAACAGTACTTGTAGCATTAAAATCGGTTGTACTACTTACACCATCACCAAATAAAGTAAAGCCAGTTGGGAAATTAGTTGAACCTTGACCACCACTTGTTCCACTTAATCTTAAAGTTGAATTAGCCGCAAGGGTAATTTTCTTTCCGGATGAACCATTAAATGTAAATGTAGTGGGGTCGAACTTAGCAAAGCTGTTAATAGTTAAGTTTCCTGCAATGCTTGTAACATTTGCTGTTAAAGTTTTTGTTGCTGTTCCTGAACCTGTGCTATTGGTAAGAGTTAAGTTGCCATAAGTAACAGGAGCATATATTGTTTGTGATGTTGCATCTGCACCGTTGTATTCAACTGTACTTGCAGCATTTAAAGTGCTTACGGTAAAATTCAGTGGGTAATTGCTCCCCGTTTGTCCATTGGTAATACCACCTAATTTCATTGTAGAACCTGATGCCAAAGTAAGTGTTCCTCCAGCAGTTCTGCGATTTAAACTGGAAGTAGAAGATATATTTAGAACAGAGCTACCATTCACATTCAGATTTCCTAAAACCTGAAGACCTGTTGCATCACCACTAATTATAACTGTTGGATTATTAGTGCTCCCAATATTCGTTGTGGTTAAACCTAAAAACGTTCCATTAGTACTTACATTTTTAACAATGTTTTGCGTGCCGGTACCATCAAATGTTATTGTTGCAGGCAAAGAAGTAGAACTCATCCCTACATTAGTATTTCCGTTTCCAAATGTAACATCGCCCTTATACGTTACAGAACCGGTGGTTGCTCCCAACGCAATAACTGCAAATAAAGTACCTGTAGTGGAACCTGTATAGGAATATGTTACTGCACCATTAAAAATCCAGGCACCTGGAGATGCTCCAACATCCATGTACATCTGACCTGCTCCTGCACCACCCATCACTATATCAGCGGCTCCGCTAACAGTAATAGTTTTTATACCTGATGATAAGCCAAAATTTATTGCGGTTGCAGGGCTATAATTTACAGATAAATTGTTACATGCAAAATTGGCACTGGCAGTTACTGTGGCTGCTAAAGTAACGTTCATGATAGCATTATCTGAAGAAGTCGGTGCTCCCCCAGTCCAGTTCGCAGCAGCATTTAAATCAGTACCCCCTGTGCCTCCGGATACTCCCGCTCCATTCCAAATTTTTCCATTAAGTGTTGTTGTATTTCCGGTCAATGGAGAAGTAGTATAATACCTTGGTCCTCCTGTGCAGTTACTATTCATAGAATAAACCCAAAACCAATATTGAGTGTTTACAGATAATCCGGTAGCGGTGAAGGTAGTTCCTGAATTATTCCCGGCTACAATAACTCCGCCTAATGCACTCGCGCCATCCGTGTAAGTTGTTCCATTGGATGGAGCAGTGGGTGCAGAAGCAGATGTAGTACGAACAATTAAATAGCTGTCAGGTGCTGAAGCTGCAGCAGTAAAAGATCCTGAAACAGAAGTATAAGATGGAGTTAACGACAAAGATGTTGGTTGATTGGTTGGAGTGGTGCAGGGTCCTTGTATAATAATGTCGTCTAAATAGGCAGCAGTAGCACAGCCACCTTGTGAACCACCAATAATTTGAAATCCTACATACATAGATTCAGTAACGGTAGCCGTAAATGTGGTGGAAAACTGCTGGTATGTTCCGCTATTATTAGCGCCATTTGCAAGTAAAATATTCCCTCCTGAAGCCGCTACCATTGAAGCATTTGTAGCCGTTGCCGATTTAGCTATTTTTAAAGTACTTGCTGAACAAACTGCTTTGGCCCATACGGAAATAGTGTAAACACTGCCTGAAACAAAATTAATTTGTGAAGCAGTAATAATTGAACCACTGGTGGCAGTATTATTTGATGTTCCAATAACTTCACCAGACTTTGTTCCAGTTCTTGGATTAGTTGTACTTGGTTGATTAACTGCAGTACTTGTACCTGCAGAGCCTGTAAAAGTTAAATCACCTGATTCAAAACCTGAATTATAAGGGGGGCTTACTTGCGCCTTGGCATTATTAAACGCCATCACCGCCACCAGCAGCAAAATTGCGGCAGCAAATTTTTTAAGTAAAGAATTTTTCATAATATTAGGGTTTAAAGATTTGTTTTTCAAAAAATTTTTAAAGGCATAAAAGCCAGCAGTAGTATATATTTTATTCATTTTTAAGAATGTATTTTTTAATGCTAATGGTTAGTTGTTGGTTATTGGTTATTAGTTGTTGGTTATTGGTTATTAGTTGTTGGTTATTAGTTGTTAGTTATTGGTTATTGGTTGTTAGTTAATGTGCCATTAGTTTAATAAGAGCAGCCATTGAGCCAACCAAAGCTATAAAAAGCCCAATGATAAGTGCTACCATCCATTTAATTAAGTCAACTTTTATTTCGCGCATCTCAACTCTAATATTAGAAATATCTTCTTTCGTGGCAAGTATATCTTTAGCATCGTCAAACTTTTTGTCAACGCGTGTTTCAAGAATCTGCACAAATGCTTCAGCTTCTTTTTCGCCAATTTTGGCTTTTAGCATTTCAAATAATTTTATTTCAGAAACTATCATTTGTTGTTGTTTTTGTTCGTTATTAGTTGTTTTTATAAAAGATTAAATTGTTTGAGTACTTGTGCCAGTTTGCTGTCTTGTTTTGCAAGTTCGCGCAAAGCGGCAAGCATTTACCTGATTTTAGTTTTTCATCAACAATAATTTTATCTATTTCACTTATTTGGGATTGTACTGGTTTTAAGTATGTTCTTCTATCCCACATAATAAATCCAAACAAAATAAAAAAAGCACTAATTAAAATTCCAAATTGCCATTTGCTGTCTGCACGGCTATCATCCAATTGTTTTTGCAGCGTAGTTTTATTTTCATCCAATTGTTTTTGAAGTGTATTAAATCTTTCATCCAATTTGGTTTCAGTCCTAATTCCCCTATCTCTGTCTTCCTGTGTGAAGTTAATTATATTATTTTGTGCGTTAGTATTTGTACTCCAAAAAGCAATCAATAGCAATCCCATAAGGAAAATTTTCCTAAAGAAATTGATTGTGCTATTTTTGGTAAGGTTTTGCATTTTCGTTAGTTATTGGTTGTTAGTTGTTCGTTATTGGTTATTAGTTGTTCGTTATTGGTTGTTAGTTGTTGGTTGTTAGTTGTTGGTTGTTAGTTATTGGTTATTAGTTATTGGTTATTGGTTGTTAGTTATAAAAATTTAATAAGTGCTACAATTAATCCTGCACAAGCAATAATGGTAGCAACTGTCCATTTCAAATTTTCTCGGAAACCTCTTTCCATATCTACTCTCAAATTTAAAATATCTTCTTTAGTAGCAAGTGTAGCTTTTGCATCGTCAAATTTTTTATCAACTCGTGTTTCAAGAATCTGCACAAATGCTTCAGCTTCCTTTTCGCCAATTTTGGCTTTTAGCATTTCAAATAATTTTATTTCAGAAACTATCATTGTTGGTTGTTGGTTGTTGGTTATAAAAATTTAATAAGTGCTACTTTATAAATGTATTTTTCAATGTTATATTTTTCAACGAGCAAATTTAGTAAAGTATTGTTAATTAACAAATAATTGTTCATTAATTTTAAATAAACACATAACCACAGACACCAAAATAATATAAATGGTTGCATTTGTGAATAAGTAGGTATTTTGTTAATTAAAATTGAGCATTTGCTTGCGATAAACATCCATTGTAAAAATAAATAAGTTGTTTTTATTAAAAAACAGGTTTTTTAGAAATCAATTTCTGGCGTTCACATGCCATTTTACTACCACTCATTGCCAAAAACCTACCACTCACTCAATTGCGATGCTTTTTTGCAACATCTTTGAAAGTCCTACGTTTAAAGGAGTATGTTTTTGCAAAAACCAAAAAATAATTTTTAAAAAGCCGTTTGCCTTTCAGCAAACAATTAATTCTTAAAACAATGATAACTATTAAAAAAGTAATCGCAGTATTGAATCTTCCTAATGCAATAGGAGATACAATTATTAAAGCGAAAGCCATATCAAAAGATATGACAGGAAATGCAAATTTCCCAACACCATCCCCTACACTTCTATCTTTCAATACACATATTGCTACGCTGGAAACAGCCGAATCTGTTGCCAAAACCAAAGCAATAGGTACAGTAGATGCCAGAGATGTAGCATTATCGGTAGTAGTAGCCGACATGAAAGCATTGATGGCTTATGTGCAAGGGGTGGCTAACGCCAACATTGCAACTGCCGAAAGTGTAATAAAAGGTGCTGGGTTTGATGTGAAACATGATGCTTCTGTTAACAAACAAGATTTTGATGTATTGAACGGAGAAGTATCGGGAACAGTAGCGTTGGTAGCCAAAGGACGTGATAGTCGTTCGGCTCATATATGGGAAATGAGCAACGATGGTACAACTTGGATTGCTTTGCCACCTACTCTTATGGCTAAAACCGAAGTTACTGGTTTAACACAAGGAAGTACTGTTTGGTTTCGCCACCGTGCTTTACTTAAGAGTGGACTTACCGATTGGGATAACTCAATTAGTTTGGTGATTTTGTGAAATAGTGCTTTTGCAAGTAAAAGCGTTCGGGTTAGTACCATCCCGAACGCTTTTTTTAGGTGCTTTTTTTGCTTTATTCGAACATTCGTTCCATTCCTTCGAGGGTTGCTTCCATTCCTTCAAACATTGCTTCCATTCCTTCGAGGGTTTGTTCCATTCCTTCGAGGATTTGTTCCATTCCTTCAAACTTTGCTTCCATTCCTCGAAGGATTGCTTCCATTTTTAACAAACCATTGCTTGTTAGTTACTTTGCGCCTTTGCGTCTTCGCGGTAAATTATTTTCTTTTACATTCGTCTTGTAAAATTCAACTATGTTTCGCAAAATAATCTTTGGAATCATTGTAACACTTGCCATTGCGGGAGCTGTGTATTGGTTCAAGTACACCAAAGAAATACGAACGCCCATAAGCGAAGGCATAAATGCTATACCTACTAATGCAGCTATAATAATTGAAAGCAAACAAGCACGCAACACTTGGAAAAAACTTTCTCAAACCAATATTATGTGGGAGCAATTGCTGGGTACACACACTTTTGCAACACTTAACCTACAAGCCAAGTTTATTGATTCTGTTTTAGAAACTAATTCCGATGTTTCATCATTATTAGAAAATCACTCGCTCTATATTTCTGCACATACTTCAGAAACAAATACGCTCAACTTTTTATTTACATATAGTTTGCCCAACCTCACACATCAATCTACCATCGAAACTTTTATACAAAAAATAAACAATGGACACACTCCTATATATATAGATGATGATAAAGTGGCAATAGGAAAAATTTTGCTAAACCATACCGATTCGTTGAGCTTTGCTTTTTACAATGGCATTTTGATGATGAGTACAAAACAAAGTTTAGTTCAAAATGCAGTGCGACAATTAAAATCGGGCAATTCATTAGCCAATGATAAAAACTTTAGTAAAGTATTAAACACAGCAGGTAAAAATGTGGATGCAACTATTTATATCAATTACAAAATGTTACCAAGCATTTTACAACCATTTACTTTCCCTACACAAAAACCCAACAGCGATGCAATAGCTGATTTTGCTGACTATTCGAGCTATGATATTACTTTAAAACCAAATGCGTTAATGTTAAGTGGTTTCACACAAGCCAACGATTCGGCTGTGAATTTTTTGAATTTATTCAACAAACAAAAACCACAAGATATAGAACTTACCAAAATAATTCCTGCACATACTTCCAATTTATTATTCTTTGGAATAAGCAATTACAAAGCCTTTCAGCAAGATTACAGAAACTACTTACAAGCAATACATCGTTTGCAAACATATAATCAGTTTGTAGAAACAACCAATAAAAATTACAACATCAACATAGAAAATAGTTTATACCATTGGATAGACAATGAAATGGCATTGGTAGTAACAGAGCCTACTTCCAGCGATTACACAAACAATTGTTATGCAGTTTTTCATTCCAATACTATTGATGAAGCAACTGCTTCACTCAATGAAATAACAAACATCATCAACACTAAAAACAATACAAAAATTGATACTACTTCATTCCGCAATCACCTCATCAATCACATTGATATTCCTAATTTGTTGCCACAATTATTCGGTTGGCAATTCACAAAAATTACGTCCAACTATTTTACAACAATTGACAACTACATTGTATTCGCCAATACCGATAGTGCTTTGCAAGTATTCATCAATGATTTTGAAAATAACAAAACATTAGCAAATGATAAAAACTATCAAGCATTTGCTGAAAACATTTCTACCGATGCCAATGTATATTTGTATTCGTCAATAGCTCGTTCTACTAATATTTACAGCACTTTGGTAACAGAAGAGATAGCGAAAGAAATGGAACTAAATAGTGGTTTGTTAAAGAAATTTGAAGCAGTAGCAATTCAGTTTTCGGCTAACAATAAATTATTTTTCTCCAACATTTATTTGAAATACAATCCTGTTTTGAAACAAGAAACAGAAACACTTTGGGAAACAAAATTAGATACCACCATTAGCTCAAAGCCTTATTTGGTAATCAATCACAACACACAAGCAAAAGAAATAGCAGTACAAGATGATGCCAACAAATTATATTTAATAAGCAATACTGGAAAAATAATTTGGACAAAACAATTGCCCGAAAAAATAATGAGTGATGTTTTTCAAGTAGATGTTTTAAAAAACAAAAAGCTTCAATTGCTTTTCAATACTCGTTCTGCCATATACATGTACGATAGAAATGGAAATGAGATGAAAGGATTTCCAATTAAATTAAAATCACCAGCCACCAATGCAATAGCATTAGTTGATTATGATAACAACAATGATTATAGAATTTTTGTGGCAACAGAAAACAAACACATCAATTGTTACAAAGCAAACGGAGAGCTTGTTTCGGGCTTTATGTTTGAAAAAGCAACAGCACAAATTTATTTACCCATTCAATATTTTAGAACCAACAACAAAGACCATTTGTGTGCAATAGATGCCGAAGGAAAAATATACATTATGGACAGACACGGTGAAACCCGCATCAACTTGAAAGAACAAACAACAAAAGGTATTCGCAATTTTTATTTAGATATTGGAAAAGATTATAGCAAATCATTTATTGTTTCGGCTGATACACTCGGAAACATACTTAAATTAAGTCTTTCGGGCGATAGAGAAGAAATGAAAATGCAAGATTTTGAAACATCACCTTACTTTGATTACAAGGATATAAACAATGATAAAACCAAAGAATTTATTTTTTTAACACGCAACGAACTGAAAATTTTTAGCCCAGATAAATCATTGCTATTTAAGTATGAATTTAAAAATTCAGTAAGCGATGTATTGCAAGTTTTTGTATTCCCCAATGGCAAAGCAAAAATTGGTGTAGTATCCGAAAGTACTAATGAATTGTACCTTTTCAACGACAATGGTTCCTTGTGTAATGGTTTTCCGCTCAAAGGAAAAACAGCTTTTAGCATTGGTGATATGAACAATGATAACACCATAAATATTATTACAGGAAGTGCTGATAATAGTATTTATGTTTATCAATTGCAAGACTTGTAGGATTTAAAAAAGTTGTATCTTTATTTTTTAGAAATTCTAAATTTCAACCTATGAAGAAAATCGCACTATCTCTGTTTGTCCTATTTTCATTGGCATTTACAGCAACTGCTCAAGATTTTATAGGATACATCAATAGCAATTATTCAGGAATTATTGGAACCGATTTGCAACCAGCATCGGTGGTAGATAATCGTTTTCAAACCGATATTCATTTAATAGGATTCAGCGCATCTGTATTTAACAATTATGTTGGAATGGATAAAAGTGCATTGAAACATTCTGGTAATTTTTACAGCGGACATTATGCTGCTTTTGATGATGAAAAGTTTGGCGAGCACTATTTATCGGCAAGAGAAAATGGAATAGACAAATCTGTTTATTTCACCAATCAAGTTTATTTGCCTTCGTTTATGTTTGCAATTAACGAAAAAAATGCACTTGCTTTTAAATGGAAAGTACGCACAATTTTAAATATAGATGGAATTGAAGAACCATTAGCAAAACTTATTTACAATCAACTAGATTATCCATCGCTTTGGCAACAAGATATTCGGAATAAAAACTTAAGTATTCAAACGATGACTTGGGCAGAATATGGAATTACTTATGGACATGTGCTCAAAGCCGAAGGAAAACATTTTTTAAAAGCAGGTGCTACAGTGAAGCTATTACAAGGCTTGCAAGCTGCTTATTTATATGTGGATGATTTGTATTACAATTTTAGAAATGATGATACACTTTCACTTTTTCATACACATGTAAATTACGGACACTCCACCAATTTTGAATTCAACCAAAATAATATTAAATATAAATTCGTTTCCAATCCATCAGTTGGTTTTGATTTAGGAATTGTTTACGAATGGCGTCCCAACTATGAAAAATTCAAATACGAAATGGATGGCAAAACAAATTTGAACAGAAAAGATTTGAATAAATACAAATTAAAAGTTGGCATTTCATTATTAGATGTTGGTTCAGTAAAATTTCAAAAAGCACCCGAAAGCCACGATTTTACAGCAGATATAAGCTTATGGAACATTCATAATTTTGATATTAATAACATAAAAGAATTTGATGACACTGTTAATTATCGTTTTACAGATGAAGGTGGACAATATTTTAATATGCAATTACCAACTGCTTTAACTGCTCAAATTGATTATAATATTTGGAAAGATGTATATTTGAATTTCACTCCCTACTATTCTTTTTTTTCCAAAACAAGTAAAAGCAAAGTGCATGAAATAAGCACCTTTAGCCTCACTCCACGTTGGGATTTTAAATGGGCAGGAATTTTTATTCCCGTATCGTATGATTTAATGGGCAATACAAAAATTGGATTTGGCTTTCGTTTAGGACCAGTAATTATCGGAACAAGTAGTCTCGCACCTTGGGTTACCAACAGCAAAATATATGGTGGCGATATTCATTTGATGCTTAAACTTACAATGCGCCACAAACAAACAAAAGACAAAGACAATGATCATATTTCGGATAGATTAGACAGATGTGTAACAATTCCCGGTGTGTTAGAATTTTGGGGATGCCCTGATAAAGATGGCGACCATGTACAAGATTCAGAAGATATTTGCCCTGACGAACCTGGTTTAGTAGCCCTTCGCGGTTGTCCAGACAAAGATGGTGATGGCATAACAGATAAAATTGATGCTTGCCCAGATATTGCTGGAATAGCTGAATTTTATGGTTGCCCAGATAAAGACGGAGATAAAATTCCAGACAAAGATGATGATTGCCCTGATGTGGCAGGATTAGCTGAATTTAAAGGTTGCCCTGATAGAGATGGCGATAAAGTAATTGACAAAAATGATGATTGCCCTGATAAACCAGGACCTGCATCAAACAATGGTTGTCCTGAAACAAAATTATTATTAGTCGATTCGCAAGGAAACACTTTACGCAGCACCATTCGCAGAAAAGATGGAACTTTTTATTTTGATGAATTACCACCCGATGAATCCGTACTATTTAAGCTTGAAGGAGCAGATGCTGATTTACTATCAGAAATAAAAATAATGGTTGGAACCGTTATGAAAAAAGCAATACGAAATGGTAGTGATAAATTTTTCAGATTCATTGTTTTGAAAACAGATGTAAATACATTAGGAAAAGAAAACGAAAAAGATGTTCCAATAAAATTGGATTTAAAAGAAGCTGCTATTGTGAAGAAAGCATTTTCTAATTTAGAATTTTTATCCGGCAAAGATGTTATCAAAACAGAATCGTTTGCATCATTGGATGAATTAGCAGGATTACTTTTAAAGAAAACTGATTGGCGTTTGAAAGTAACTGGACATACGGATAATCAAGGGCAAGCGGCTGCAAACATGAAACTTTCACAAAAACGTGCTGAAGCTTTGAAAAAATATTTAGTAAGTAAAGGCATCAACGAAAATCGTTTTAAAGTTGAATGGTTTGGCTCCAAAAAACCAATTGCAGATAATAAAACACCAGAAGGTCGTCAGAAAAATAGACGTGTGGAAATGTTGATTATAGAATAATGAAATAACAAGGAACAAACTAAAATTTGCAATTCTATTTCAAACTACATACCTTTGGCGTAAGTAACGCAAATCGATACTATGATTATTTCATTTGGTGATAAGGAAACTAAAAAAATTTGGGAAGGAGAAAGAGTGAAAAAAATCTCAATCGATATTCAAGACATTGCACGAAGAAAATTAAGAATGCTAAATAACTCACAAGACCTAAATGATTTAACAATACCTCCATCAAATAGGCTTGAAAAACTAAAAGGTAATTTAAAATTATTTTATTCCATCAGAGTAAATAACCAATGGCGAATAATATTCAAATGGCACAATGGTAATGCTGAACAAGTTGAAATTATTGATTACCATTAAACAAAATAAAAATGAAAAAATTAAAAAACATACATCCAGGAGAAATTTTACAAGAAGAATTTCTTATTCCTTTAGAGATAAGTGCCTACCGACTTACTAAAGATATTGGCATTCCTCAAACGCGCATTTCTGAAATATTAAAAGGAAAAAGACGCATTACTGCTGATACAGCTTTAAGGCTTTCGAAATACTTTGGAAACAGTGCAAAATTTTGGCTTGGGCTTCAAGATGATTTTGATATTGAAGAAGGCAAAAGCCAAAAGAAAACTGAGTTAAATGCTATAAAGCAATATTCAAAAAGTGCCGCTTAAATTCTGAACAATTTCACTAAAAAAACAAATGGAAACTTTAGATAGAAAAATATCACCCGCATTTAAAACAGTTGAAAAAATAAATATGATACACGCAAGCGAAAAACGGTTGCGAAACAATATTCCTGTATATACTATCAATGCTGGAACACAAGAGATTATAAAAATTGAATTTTTATTTTCGGCAGGAATGTATCAACAACAAATGCCTTTGCAAGCAAGTACTACAAATGCTTTGCTGGAAGAAGGAACATCGACTATGAATGCTTCACAAATTGCCGATGCTATAGATTTTTACGGTGCTTTTTTGGAAGTTGGTACAGAGCAAGACCACGCATCAGTTGTGTTGTACACACTTAACAAACATTTGAAAACAACACTTCCAATAGTTGAGCAATTGATAAAAGATGCCACTTTTCCGGAACACGAAATTGAAACTCATTTAACAAACAAGAAACAAAAATTTTTAGTAAACAATCAGAAAGTAGCTACCATTGCCCGAAAGCATTTTGCTGAACTTATTTTTGGAGAAAAACATCCGTATGGAATAAATGTAAAAGAACAAAATTTTGAAACGATAAAACGTAACCATATTGTTGATTTTTACAAGAGCAGTTATATTTCTTCCAACTGCAAAATTATTGTTGCTGGAAAAATTAATGATGATGTGTTCACACAATTAGATGAACACTTTGGAAGCAATGATTGGAATAAAACAACTGCTTCGGCAGAAAATAAAATTCACGCAATTACAACAAGCACAACGCACGAACAACTTATTGAAAAAGCAGATGCATTGCAATCGGCTATTCGAATTGGAAAAATAATGTTCAATAAAACACATGCTGATTTTCATTCCATGCAAGTATTGAACACCTTGTTTGGTGGATACTTTGGTTCTCGTTTGATGTCGAACATTCGTGAAGACAAAGGTTACACCTATGGCATTGGCTCGGGATTGGTTTCACTAAAAAATTCGGGATACTTTTTTATCTCAACCGAAGTAGGAGTTGATGTATGTAAAAATGCAGTAAATGAAATATATTTTGAAATGAACCGTTTACGTGAAGAGTTGGTAACGGAAGAAGAATTGGAATTGGTAAAAAATTACATGCTTGGAACTTTTTTACGCAATGTTGATGGTCCGTTTGCATTGGCTGATAGATTTAAAGGAATTATGGAATACAACTTGGGTTACGATTATTTTGATAGATACATCAACACTGTGAAAAATATAAAAGCTACTCAATTAAGAGATTTAGCAAATGTGCATTTTGATAAAAATAGCATGATAGAATTAGTGGTAGGTAAAAAATAATAATTTGAATTTTACCAGCATTATTTTATTGAAAATACAAATGTTTAAAAAAATATTTCTTCTTGTTTTGATTGTGTTTTTGTTCATTGCAAAAACAAATGCAAATCCTATACTTTCTCCACAACCAAGATGCGTTTCTGTTTTACCAACTGGAGATGTAACACTTACTTGGACTATTCCTATTGACCCTTCCGCTTCATTTGTCGATTATCTTATTTACACATCAACATCATTAGCGGGACCTTATACTTTACTTACTACAATTACTACCTATGCTCAAACGAACTATACACACATTGGTGCGAATGCAAATGTTGGAGCTATTTATTATTACATACAAAGTGAATACACCAACTCACCTCCTACTCCAATAGCTGCTTCACCGCTTGATACAGTTTGTTCCATGCATTTAATAGTATCAAATCCAGGAAATGGAACAGCTATTTTATCGTGGAATGCAATTGCAAGTCCGCCTATTTCATCATCAACTGGCACTTACAAAATATATATGGAATTTCCAGTTGGTACTTGGAGTTTGGTAGGAACTACTAATTCTTTAAATTTCAAAGACACTATTTTTGTTTGCAACCGAACAATCAAATATAAAGTTGAAATTGATGACAATACAGGCTGCACATCTGTATCATCAATTGATGGAGGAACATTTCAAAATACAATAAGCCCTACAACACCTGTGTTTGATACATTAAGCGTTGATGACAACAACAATGCTATTATGAGTTGGAGCGCAAATTCGGCAAAAGATGTAATAGCCTATGTTATTTATCAATTCAATGGTTCTACCAAAGTGCCTATTGATACTGTTTACGGAATCAATGCTACTAATTACAATTATTTATTTTCAAATGCTGATGCAAATTCCGAACAATATTTTTTAGTTGCTTACGATAGTTGTGGAAATATTAGTCCTTTGAATGCTGGACTAAAAACAATATTTTTAACTACTACTGCAAACATTTGTGAACATTCGGCAACGCTTAAATGGTCGGCTTATCCAACTATCGGAACAGGACTTGCTGGATATCGTGTGTATCAATCAACGGTAAGTTCTGTTGGACCTTATTCTTTAATAACAACAGTTTCGGCTGCAACGCTTACCTACAAAGTAACTGGACTTACACCAAACACTACTTATTATTTTAAAATACAAGCAGTAGATAATTCGGGTACAAAAACATCTTCATCAAATAGAAAAAAGTTTTTTGCCGCATTGCCCATTCCTCCAACATTTTCGTATTTGCGAACAGCAAGTGTAAGTGGCTCAAGTAGCGTTGATATTATTTGTCATGTAGATGTTGCTGCATCAACATTGAGTTATAAAATTATGCGCTCTACTAACAATGCTCCAGCAAATTATATTGAAATTGGAACAGTTGCAAAATCAAGTACATCACCTATTACCTATACCGACAATACTGCAAACACTACTTCGCAAAGTTATTATTACAAAGTTGTGAATGTGGATAGTTGTGGTTTTGATGGAATGCAAACAAATGTTGCACGAACAATTTTACTTACTGCAGAAGGAAATAGCGAAACAATGACCAACACACTTACTTGGAATGATTATGAAACTTGGTTGGGTAATGTTTCGTCTTACAATATTTACAGAGGAATTGATGGCGTTTTTTCATCTACTCCTATTGCCAATATTCCATACGCAGGAACTGGAACAAATAGTTATGTTGATGATATTTCAATGCAATTGCAAGGACAAGGAATTTTTAATTATTATGTTGAAGCCTTGGAAGGAGCTGGAAACACTTATGGTTTCAGCGAAACAAGTTTATCAAATGTTGCTGATGCTTTACAAAATTCACTTGTGTTTATTCCAAATGCTTTTAAGCCTAGCGGAATAAATAAAATTTTTGTTCCTGTAACAACCTTTGTTGAATTTGATAATTATTTATTTACTATTTATAATCGTTGGGGGCAAATTATTTTTTCTACCACTACTGTTAATGATGGTTGGGATGGAACTCAAGATGGAAAAAATTGCGAATTAGGAATGTATGTTTATTCATTGAAATTTAAAACATCTTCGGGTAAAAGTATTGACAGGAAAGGATTTGTAACATTAATAAGATAATGTTCGTTAATTAGTTTTTTCAGGAACAATAATTTTTTTGATAATTAACTCATCAAGCAAAAATCGTTTATTATTAAAATCAGCAGTAATAAACGCATCGTAAACTCCCAAACGAATACATAGTTGGCGGAAATCTTCTGCTTCTTTCAATGTATTAAAATTACCAATGGTAAATCGTGTAATGCCATCAAACAAAGGAGTGGCAACAACTTTATGTGTTTCGTCTTTAACACTATTTAAAAAATCATGTTTAAAATTTTCGGGATGACGATATGCAGCAATTTGAACTCTGAATTTTAATTGTTCCATTGTAAGTTCTCCGTACTTCATCAAAAACTCTTTAAATTCAGGTGTGTCTTGCACATTTGGTTTCTGAATTTTTGTTCCATTATTTTTTGAATTATTAATTTTATCCGAATAATTTATTGTTTTTTTACCATTCGAATTTGTGATTTTTACCAAATCCAATTGTTTGCTCAAACTATCTTTTTTAAACATACGCAACTGTGTATCATCTGCATGAATAGTTCCTAACTTGTTTTGTTCGGTTGCCAACACAGTAAACTTAAATGTGCCTTCTCTTTTTGTAAATTCTTTAATTATTTTTCCGTTTTCATCTGTTAAATATAGCTTTGACATTGATTTTAGCTGACTATCGTTTTCGTCAAGTGCAAAAAGTAAATCTTGATTTACAGGCAAATTTGCAAAACGAAATTCTCCTTTTTTATTGGTTTTGGTCGATTTCAATATTTTACCTTTATCATTTACCAAATTAATAGTTGAGTTCATTAAAGGAGATTTTGTTTCATCTAAAATTTTTCCTTTCAAATCAAATTTCAAATCGCCATCATCAGCAATCATTTGTTGCATCACTGTTTTGTCGGTAGCTAAAAGTGAAAAAACAAAATCTCCTTTTGAGCCAGTAGTAGTTGTTTGAATTTCTTTTCCTTCTTTGTTAGTAATAATCACTTTTGTGTTTTTTGCAAGTTTCGTATCCGAATCATCCATTTTGACCACAAAATTTTGGTTGGGAGGCAAATTGGTAAATGCAAAAGCACCATATTCATTGGTAGTTGCAGAAGCAATCACTTCTCCTTTATCATTTAATAAATTTACTTTTTGATTTGCCAAAGGTTTTGCATTTTCGCCAAACAATAAATTACCTGCAATAGTTACATCGTTTAAACTCAAATCAGTTAAAGAATTTGGGTCGGCAGGCAAATTTTGAAAAACAAATTTTCCACCCTTATCATTAATTACTGTTACACGAATAATTTTTCCTTGACTATCAGCTAAATAATATTTTTTGTGCTTTGCAATGTTGGGGTCATTCTCATCAAGTTTTACAATGTACTTTCCATCTGGGTCAAGTTTATCAAACACAAAATAACCTGTATTATCAGTATTCGAAATATTTATGATTGTTCCTTCATCGGTAAACAAAAGCACTTTTGTGTTTTTTACGGGGTCGTTAATATCTTTGCTAAATAAAATCCTGCCCGAAACAACAATAAATTTATTCAATGCTGTGAAAGCATATATATCATCCGAACCTTTTCCTCCAGGTCTGTTTGAT
>JAYTXX010000114.1:0-14943 GCA_043742725.1 Bacteroidota bacterium
TCGGGATAGGCGGCGACGTGCGCGTTGTAGTTGCCGACCGCGCCGTTCATCTTCGCGAGCAGCTTCACGGCCGCGATAACGATACAAAGTTACAAAATATGTAACAGAATAAGTGAGCTTTTGTTTTAAATTCATTCATAATTCACAACAATTAATATATTTGTAGTAACTAAAAAAATTGAATATGAAATCGAAAAATATTTTTGTAACGTTCGCATTAGCAACTATAACTTCTTTTGCTTTTGCTCAAACAAAGCTGGTAGAAAAAGTTACTCGTAAAGGAACAGAATTGATGATTCCTTATGAAAAATATCAATTGGCAAATGGATTAACGGTAGTTGTTCACGAAGACCATTCTGACCCAATTGTGTATGTTGATGTTACTTATCACGTTGGTTCTGCTCGTGAACAAGAAGGACGTTCGGGCTTTGCGCATTTTTTTGAACATATGATGTTTCAAGGCTCGGAGCATGTTGGTGATGAACAACATTTTAAAATTGTAAGCGAAGCTGGTGGAACATTAAATGGTTCTACAACATTGGACAGAACAAATTATTGGGAAGTACTTCCATCTAATCAATTAGAAACAGCATTATGGTTAGAAGCAGATAGAATGGGCTTTTTGCTCGATTCTGTTACTCAGAAAAAATTTGAAGTACAACGCTCAACAGTAAAAAATGAGCGTGGGCAAAATTATGACAATCGTCCGTATGGATTGGCAAACGAAAAAACAGTAGCCGCATTGTATCCAACTACTCATCCTTATTCTTGGCAAACAATTGGTTATATTGAAGATTTGAACCGTGTTGATGTAAATGATTTGAAGAAATTTTTTATGCGTTGGTATGGACCGAACAATGCAACGCTTACTATTTCTGGTGATGTGAATGCAGCAGCTGTTGTTAAATTAGCAGAAAAATATTTTGGACCAATTCCAGCTGGACCAGCAGTAAACCCGCAAACAGTTGCTCCTGTTGTTTTAGATAAGGATAGATATGTTTCTTACGAAGATAATATTCGTGCACCACAAGTTAGTTTTTCATTTCCAACAGTAGCTTCTCACAATGCAGATGAAGCGGCTTTAGATATTTTAGCAGATGTTTTGGGAGGAAGCAAATCTTCCATATTTTATCAAAATTTTGTAAAATCACAAATGGCACAAATGGCAAATGTGTTTCATCCAACAAGCGAATTGGCTGGCACATTGAGTATTTCAGTCCGCACATTTCCTGACAAAACATTAGCACAAATGGATTCATTAGTTCGTGCATCACTTGTAGAATTTGAAAAACGTGGCGTTACTGATGATGACATTAAAAAATTTCTTGCTGGTTATGAAACACAAACTATCAATTCATTATCAAGTGTGCAAGGAAAAGGTACTTCGCTCGCAGCGTATCAAACATTTACAGGAAACCCAAATTATATGACCAAAGAAATGGAAGCATATACTAAAGTAACAAAGGAAGATGTAATGCGTGTTTTCAACAAATACATCAAAAATAAATATGCAGTTATTTTAAGTGTTTATCCAAAAGGAAAATCAAATAATGTTGCAAAGCCTGATAATTATACTTATCCAACACGTAATGTGAATGCAACGGAAGCTGCTGAATACAAAAATTTAGTTTACAACAAAGCAAAAGATAATTTTGATAGAAGTAAAAAACCTGTTACAAGTGCTGTTCCGCCTGTAAAAGCACCAATGTATTGGAAACAAAATTTTGAAAATGGAATGAAATTGATTGGTGCAAAAAGTGATGAAGTACCAAGTGTAACTATTCAATTGAGTATTGAAGCTGGTCATCGTTATGAGAATATAAAACAATCAGGTATTTCACAATTGCTAACAAGTGTGATGAGTGAATCGACAGAAAAATATTCGGCTGAAGAAATTTCTGAAAAATTAGAAAGACTTGGAAGTTCAATAAATGTAATGAATACAGGACAAGATGTGGTTGTTTATATTTCTTCGCTCACAAAAAATATTGATGCAACATTAGCGCTTGCTGAAGAAATTATTTTTCATCCTAAATTTGATAGCAAAGAATTTGAACGTATAAAAAAACAACGCCTTGAAGCTATTGCTAATCAAGCAACGCAAGCTACTACTGTTGCAAATAATGTTTTTGCAAAATTAATGTATGGCAATAATCATATTATGAGTATTCCAACAATGGGTACAAAAGAAACAGTAAGTGCTATTACATTGGATGATGTTAAAAAACAGTATGCCGATAATTTTTCTCCTGCTGTTTCATCTCTTGTTGTTGTTGGCGATATCACACAAGAAGCGGTGATTCCAAAATTAAATTTCTTGAAAAATTGGAAAGGAAATAAAATTACTCATAATGCAGAACCTGCATTACCAACAATTGATAAAACAAAAATTTATTTTGTAAACAAAGAAAAAGCACCTCAATCCGAAATTAGAATTGGTTATATGGCAATGCCTTATGATGCTACAGGCGAATATTACAAAACAGGAATTATGAATTATGTATTGGGTGGAGCATTTAATAGTCGCATCAATTTGAATTTACGAGAGCTTCACGGATTTACTTATGGTGCACGTTCTGGTTTTTCTGGTAATCAATTTGTAGGACCATATACTGCAAGTGCTGGTGTTAGAGGCAATGCAACGGATAGTTCGGTTGTTGAATTTATAAAAGAAATAAAATTATATGCCGATAAAGGAATTACAAATGATGAACTTACGTTTACAAAAAATTCGATGGGACAAAGTGAAGCATTGAAATATGAAACAGCTATGCAAAAAGCAGGTTTCATAAAACGTATTTTGGATTATAATTTAGATAAAACATTTACTGATAAACAAAATGAAATTTTGAAAAATATCACTAAACCAGAAATTGATGCCCTTGCAAAAAAACATTTGCCGTACAACAATATGACTATTTTAGTTGTAGGCGATAAAGCAAAAGTATATGATGGTTTAACTAAATTGGGTTATGATATTGTGGAGTTAGATAGCGATGGAAATGCTGTGAAATAATTGATTTGATTGAATAAAAACAAAACCCTTTACAAAAATTTGTAAAGGGTTTTTTGTTAAACTCTAATTTTTAAATAACAAATTTTAAAACCCATATCCGAAAATTTTTTCTCATAATAAGTTTTAATATTTGTTAATGCTTCATCATATTTATCCGTATTCGAATACAAATCATTTGTAGCATCCAGTATTTCAAAATTATTTTCTGTTGCTACTTCACACGAATAATCATAAAAAGGTTCGCTATCTGTTTTTAAATTTATAATACCATTGTCAATCATAATATTTTTGTAACGATTAATGAACATCATATTTGTCAAGCGTTTCCGAACACGTGTTTTTTGTGGTTGAGGGTCTGGAAAGGTAATCCATATTTCGCTAATTTCATTTTTTGAAAAACAAGCTTCAATAAAATCAATTCGTGTGCGAATAAAAGCAACATTACTCATTTTAGTTTCAATGGCAGTTTTTGCGCCTGTCCAAATTCTGTTTCCTTTTATATCAACTCCAATAAAATTTTTTTCAGGAAATCGTTTTGCCAAACCAATTGTATATTCTCCTTTTCCACAGCCCAATTCCAACACAATAGGATTATTATTTTTAAAATATTCCGAATGCCATTTTCCTTTTAATGTTAATCCATCTGCTCGAGATTGTTCAAACGACAAGAAAAAACAATTGTTAAACGAATCAACTTCTGCAAACTTTTTTAATTTACGCTTTGCCATATAACTTTCAAATATTGCCTTACATTTATAGTATTATTTTTACAAAAATAAGTATTAATGCCAAAACAAAAACGAATATTAATTTGTCCACTTGATTGGGGATTGGGACATGCTACACGCTGTGTTCCAATCATTCGTTTGTTGTTAAAAAAAAATGCAGAAGTAATTATTGTTGCCGATGGTAGAGCACTCGCACTTTTGAAAATAGAATTTCCAGATTTAAAATTTATTTCTTTAAAAGGTTATGACATTTCTTATTCTGAAAATAATTTTATGATAATGAAAATGATTTTTTCTATTCCTAAAATACTTTTTGGAATTTATAAAGAACATCAAGCTTTAAAAAAAATTGTAGCAGAAAATAAAATAGATATTGTAATTTCTGATAATCGATTTGGCTTGTGGAATAAGCAAGTTCAGAGTATTTTTATCACACATCAATTGATGATAAAAACTCCGTTTTTTGAAAAATTATTACATCAACTAAATTTATTTTTTATAAAAAAATATGATGAATGTTGGATTCCAGATTTTGAAGGAGAAGCTAATTTGTCGGGCGACTTAGCTCATAAATATTCTTTGCTTCCACATACTTTTTTTATTGGACTATTGTCGAGATTTAATGCTGAAAAAGCAAATGAGTCAAATTACAAATACGATGTAATGGCTATTGTTTCTGGTCCAGAGCCACAACGAAGTATTTTTGAAAAACAAATGCTGCAACAATTTTCTAAAACAAATTTGAAAGCATTGATTGTTTGTGGTAAAACAGAAACAGAACAAAAAAAGGAAATGAATGGAAACTGTGAAATTGTTTCGCACTTGAAAGCTGATGAAATGCAAACGGCAATTTTAAATTCAAAAATTATAATTGCACGTAGTGGATATTCAACTATAATGGATTTGGCTACACTTGCTAAAAGCGCTGTTTTTATAGCTACTCCAGGTCAAACAGAACAAAAATATTTAGCAGATAGTTTGATGCAAAAAAATATTGCTTATTCTGTTTCTCAAGATGAATTTGATTTGAATAGTGCATTAAAGGAATCGAAAAAATTTAAAGGATTTAATACAGCTTCAACAACAACTGATTTAGAAAATCGAATAGATTTTTTGTTGAATTTATCGTAAAATTTGCAATCTATGTGAATCGAGTTTAATAAAAATAAAAAGTAAAATTGTAAACGACCACAATGAAGAACCTCCGTAACTAAAGAATGGCAAAGGAATTCCGATTACTGGTGCCAATCCAATTGTCATTCCGATATTAACGGTTAAGTGAAAAAACAAAACAGAAGCAACACCATAACCGTAAATTCTACTAAATGGAGAGCGTTGTCGTTCCGACATAAATATTATTCGAATAATTAAAACAAGTTCTAAAATTATTACAAGTGCACTTCCCAAAAATCCCCATTCTTCGCCAACTGTACAAAAAATAAAATCGGTGTCTTGCTCTGGAACAAAATCGTATTTCGTTTGTGTGCCTTGCAAATAGCCTTTTCCAAAAAATCCTCCAGAACCAATTGCAATTTTTGCTTGATTTACATTGTAACCTTCTTTTTTCAAATCAACCGTTCCTCTACCAAACAATACATCAATACGAATTTTTTGATGTGGCTCTAAGTGTTCATACACAGTACTTGTGGCTTTTACCATTCCGCAAGCAATTAGTCCAACAGTTGCAATGATGAATAAATTTTTTGCGTTGCGTTTGAAAAATAATGTTGCTATAACACATAAACTTGCAATGATGACAAATAGATAAATATTATTTACAAGTAATGCAAGAATGAAAAGTACTGCCGCTAAAAATCCTAATAGTAAATAATTTACAGATAACCCTTCGCGATAAAGTGTAAAAATAAATGCAACAAATACAATTGCTAAACCTGTTTCGTTTTGCAATTTCATAATAATAATCATTGGAATACCCAATAATAAAAGGGTTATAATAGTATTTCTGTAATCCGAAATTTTAATATTTTGATTGCTTAAAAATTTTGCAATGGCAATATTGGTTGCAAATTTCATAAACTCCGCAGGTTGTATTCCAAAATCGCCAAAGCGAAACCAAGAGCGACTTCCTTTTACTTCTCGTCCTAAAAAAGGAACTGCAATATTTGCTAATAAAAATGCACCAAAAATGAAATAAGCAAAAGCGGTATAAAAATTTTCATCAATAATTAAGATGATGAGAGCAAGCAAAAATGCGGTGCCAATCCAAATCATTTGTTTACCATATTTTTGGCTAATGTCGGTAATGATATAATGTTCTTCGTTGTAAACAGCTGCATAAATATTTGCCCAACCCATTAATACAAGTACAAAATAGAGCAATACCGTTATCCAATCGATATTATAAAAAATACTATTGTTACTTTTTTGTCTCAACGTGTTTTCTTTTTTTTCGGTTTTGGATTAATTACTTTATCAAGCAAATTTCCTTCAAACATTTTTTTTTCTAAAGCTAATTTATTAGGTTCTGTAATTTTTCCTTTTAAATATTTTTCCATCATTAATGATGCTATTGGTCCAGCCCAAGCTGCACCAAAACCAGCATTTTCAACTAATACAGCAATTGCAATTTTAGGATTTTCTTTTGGAGCAAATGCAACAAATACAGAGTGGTCATCTCCGTGAGGGTTTTCAGCAGTTCCTGTTTTTGCACAAAATTCTATTCCATTAATTTTTAACGCAGCAGCAGTTCCGCTTTGCACAGCATCGGTCATCCCTTTTATTACATTATTGTATATTGCCGAATCTTGAATCAGTGTGTAATGCTTTATTTTAAAGCGATTTAGCGTTGTGTCATTTTCATTGTTATTTATTGCTTTTACAATGTGTGGAGTATAATACCAACCTTTATTTGCTATTATAGAAACAACATTTGCATTTTGCAAGGGAGTAATTCCCATTTCTGCTTGTCCAATTCCCAGCGAAATTACAGTACTTGCTTTCCAAGAACCTTTTCCAAAAACTTTATCGTAATATTTTATAGAGGGAATATTTCCTCTTTTTTCTTCTGCTAAATCGGTTCCTGTTTTTATTCCAATATTAAAACTCATAGCAATATTTCTCCATGCTTCAAATGCTTTATAAGTGTCGTGATATTTTTTATTTTCTATTACACTTTTAAATACAAACGAAAAATAGGAATTGCAGGAGTGTCCTATGGCTTCTTCTAATGCAAGAGGTGATGAATGTGGATGACATTTTGGATGTCCACCCATTAATGGATAACCTCGAGCACAAGGATAACGTGTTTCTGGAGTAAGCACTCCTTCTTGTTGTCCTATAAGTGCCATTACTAATTTGAAAGTTGAACCTGGCGGATAAGAAGCCATAGTAGCTCTATTAAATAAAGGAACTCTAACACTATCTAATAATAAATCAGCAAAATTTTTTGTTCTTGCTCTACCAACTAATAAATTTGGGTCGTATGTTGGACTTGTTACCAATGCAAGTATTTCGCCTGTTTGCGGGTCAATGGCAACAACGCTACCAATTTTATTTTGCATCAATTGTTCGCCATATAATTGCAAATCCACATCGAGTGTTGATTTTAGTGCTTTGCCAGGAGTTGCGGCAGTATCATACAATCCATTCATATAGCTTCCTTTTTCACGATTGTGAACATCTACCATCATAATGTGCATTCCTTTTTTTCCTCGCAAAACTTTTTCATACGTTTTTTCTATTCCGCTAATGCCAATGTAATCACCCTCATTGTAGTAAGAATCTTTTTCTGTCATTGCTTTATCTGCTTCACCAATATAGCCAAGTAAATGTGCTGCAGTTTTTTTGGGATATTTTCTCAATGTGCGTGATTGAACCCAAAATCCGCTAAAGCGATACAGGCGTTCTTGTAATGATGCATAATCTTGCGGTGATAATTGTTTTTCAAAAATGGAAGGTTTGCGTGGAGAATTTGGAGATTGAATTGCCTTCAACATTTTTTTAATAAATTGTTCTTTTGTAATTCCTAATAAAGTGCAAAATTCTGTGGTGTCAATATCTTTTACTTCTTTTGGTAATACAATTAAATCGTAAGCTGCTTCATTGTAAACAAGTAGTTTGTTATTTCTATCGTAAATATAACCACGTACAGGAAACTCTGTGGTATAGCGGAATGCCTGATTTCGAGCATCTAATTTGTAAGTATCATCAATTACTTGAATGTAAAATAAACGAGCAATAAATATTAATCCAACAAAAATAAAAATACCAATAATTAAATATTTTCGTTCGCTAAGTTGATTCATTATTCTTGTTCTTTTTTACGATTGAAAAGATATTGACTTACAACAACCAATAGCATTGTAAAAATGGAACTGATAATAACTCTGAAAAAGGTGGAGAAAAATTCAGAGAAACGAAACATCTCTAAATAGAACAAAGCGAAGTGATGCACAATAATTAAAATTCCTGCATAGGAAATAAACCAAGGAACACCTAAATATTGAATGGTAGGTTGTGTTCCTAATTCATACCCATCGCGGGGAGAAAATAATTTTAAAATTCCAGGTCGAATGTATGCCAATAAAACACAAGCTGCAGCGTGCATTCCGGGTGTATCATAAAATGAATCAATGGTAAATCCTAAAACAAATGCAATGATAAGTAGCAACCATTTTGGAGTTTCGAATGGTAAAATAATTAAAAACAAAACATATACAAATGGATTGATAAATCTACCAAGTTCAATGTTTTTGATAATGAGTACTTGTACAAAAACAAGTACAAAAAAACGAATGATATTTCTAATTATTTCATTTATCACTTTTATTCTTTGCTATCTTTTTCTGAATTTTTTTCTAATGTTTCTTGTTCTTCTTTGTAAATATTTTTTACTATGTAAACGTGTGTTAACTTTTTAAAATCGGTACTTAATTTTACTTTTACAGTATAAAAATATTTTCCAGATTCTCTCACAAAACTTTCTACTGTTCCAATTCTAATATTCTCTGGATAGGTAACAGAATAAGCACTTGTAACAATTGTATCGCCTTTTATTAATCGAACATGAGTAGGAATATCATTTAATGTTGCATAACCAAAATCTTTTCCATCCCATATTAATGGACCATAAGAACCATCTTTTTTAATTTTTGCACTTACACTTGTTTTGCTATGTAATAATGACATTACAGTACAAAAATTTTCAGAAACATCTTTTACTTGTCCAACAATTCCTGTGCTTGTAATTACAGCCATATCCTGCTTTATTCCTTGCTTTGAGCCTTTATCAAGGGTTATAAAATTATTTCTTCTGTTTGTTGAATTGCTAACTACTTTTGCACTTGTATAAATATATTTTTGATGATTGGCTGTATCATTTATAGTATAATTATCATTTTTAATAATAGAATATGATTCTAAAAGTTTTGAACGTAATTCTGCATTTTCTTTTGACAAATTCTCATTCTCATTTTTTAAATAAAAATATTCTTGAATATTTTCAGCGGTTGTTAAAACACTTGCTGATATATGATTTGAAGAATTGACAAAACCAGCTCGTTGATAATAATTATTTTGTACAACTATATAAATACACAACGATTCAATAATTAGAAACAGAAAAAAAAAGTAATGTTTCCAAATGAAGAGTATAAGGTTGCGCATTTTTAAATTAGTGAATTAAAGAATTGTTGAATTAATAAAAATTTAACAACAAGGATTAACTTTTATTTCATCAAGAAAGGGAACTTATTTACATTTTTCAACGCAATTCCTGTTCCGCGCGCTACTGCACGAAGTGGATCTTCAGCAATGTGTACAGGTAATTTTGTTTTTAATGAAATGCGTTTATCTAATCCACGAAGCATTGAACCGCCACCTGCTAAATAAATTCCTGTGCGAAAAATATCTGCAGAAAGTTCTGGTGGTGTCATTTCAAGTGCATTTAAAATAGCTTCTTCTACTTTTGAAATAGATTTATCTAATGCGTGAGCAATTTCTGTGTACGATACATAAATTTCTTTCGGAATTCCAGTCATTAAATCTCTTCCGTGTACTGCATAATCTGGTGGCGGATTATCAATTTCTGTCATTGCTGCTCCAACTTCAATTTTCACACGTTCTGCAGAGCGTTCACCAATTAAAATATTATGTTGTCTGCGCATATATTCTTCAATATTTGCGGTAAATTCATCACCAGCAATGCGTATTGATTTATCACAAACAATTCCTCCTAAAGCAATAACTGCAATTTCAGAAGTTCCACCACCAATATCAATAATCATATTTCCCATTGGTTCTTCTACGTCAATGCCAATTCCAATTGCGGCAGCCATTGGTTCGTGAATTAGATAAACTTCTTTTCCTCCCGCATGTTCAGCACTATCACGTACTGCACGTTTTTCAACTTCGGTAATTCCAGATGGAATACAAATTACCATCTTCAAACTTGGCGTAAATAAACGCCTTCCTGGGTTTATCATTTTTATCATTCCACGAATCATGTGTTCAGCAGCATGGAAATCGGCAATTACTCCATCTTTCAGCGGACGAATAGTTTTTATATTTTCGTGTGTTTTACCATGCATTTGTTGCGCTTGCTTTCCAACGGCAATTACTTTTCCTGTCATTCTATCAACAGCAACAATAGATGGTTCGTCAACAACTACTTTATCGTTATGAATAATTAGCGTGTTGGCTGTTCCTAAGTCAATCGCAATTTCTTGTGTTAAAAAATTAAATAAACCCATATTCTGATTTTTTGATTTAGGATTTTGAAATTTAGGATTGGGATTTCAAAATCTGTGTAATATTTTTGTTTTGAATTAAGGCTAAATCCTAAATAATAAATCCTTAATCCTAATTATTTTTAATGTTTAAAATGTCGTGTTCCTGTCATCACCATTGCTACTCCATTTGCATCGCAATATGCAATTGAGTCTTTATCTTTTATTGAACCACCTGGCTGAATTACTGCTGTAATTCCAGCTTTGTGAGCAATTTCAACACAATCAGGAAATGGAAAAAACGCATCGGATGCCATTACTGAACCTTTTAAATCAAAGCCAAAATTGTTTGCTTTTGTAATTGCTTGAATCAACGCATCTACTCGAGATGTTTGTCCAACGCCACTTGCAAGCAATTGATTATTTTTTGCAAGCACAATGGTATTTGATTTTGTATGCTTCACAATTTTATTTGCAAACGCTAAATCGTTTAATTCATCAGCAGTTGGAGCAGTATTGGTTACTGTTTTCATATCCACAACAGTTTCCGTTTTCGAATCTTTATCTTGTTCAATTACTCCATTTAATAATGTTCTAAAGGATTTTGGAGTAAGTGTAACTTCTTTTTGTTGAAGAATAATTCTATTTGGTTTTGATTTTAGTAATTCAATTGCTTTCACATCATAAGCTGGAGCAATAATTACTTCACAAAATAATTTATTAATTTCTGTTGCTGTTTCTAAATCTAATTCTTTGTTTGTAATTAACACGCCACCAAATGCACTTGTTGGATCACCTGCTAATGCTGCTTTGTAAGCATCAACCAATTTTTTGCGCGAAGCAATTCCACAAGCATTGTTATGTTTTAAAATTGCAAATGTTGTATCTGTAAATTCCGAAATTAAATTTACTGCCGCATCTACATCCAACAAATTATTATACGACAATTCTTTTCCACTCCATTGAGTAAACATTTCTTCGAGGTTGCCATAGAAAACGCCCTTTTGATGAGGGTTTTCACCATATCGCAGTGTTGTTGAATTTTGAATACTTTGTTTGAAAACATTTTCTGCTGTATCAAAATAATTGAAAATAGCTGTGTCGTAATGTGAGGAAGTGTTGAATGCTAACGTGGCAAGCATTTTTCTATCGTGCAATGTAGAAGCGCCTTCCTGACTAACTAAAATTTTATCAAGCAAAAGAGCGTACTCATTTTTTGATGAAATAATGACTACATCTTTAAAATTTTTTGCTGCTGCTCGTATTAATGAAATTCCTCCTATGTCAATTTTTTCAATAATAGATTGTTCTGAAGCCCCTGATTTTACAGTCTCTTCAAAAGGATATAAATCTACAATAACTAAATCAATTTCAGGAATTTCATATTCTTCCAACTGATCAATGTCGCTTTGCAACTCACGTCTGCTAAGTATTCCACCAAAAATTTTCGGATGCAAAGTTTTTACTCTTCCACCCAAAATAGATGGATATGAAGTTAATGATTCCACAGGAGTAACAGCAACGCCAAGCTTTTCAATAAATTCTTGTGTGCCACCAGTACTATATATTTTTACTCCTAATGCGTTTAGTTGATGAATAATGGGTTCTAAATTATCCTTGTAATAAACCGAAATAAGTGCATTTTTTATTTTTTTCAATCCGCTCATTAGCCTTTAATTATCTCATGCAAAAGTAGAAGATTTTATATATCACAAAGTCAGTAAAATCAATTTGTTGATAAATGTTTTTTTTGTTAATAAGCATATCTTTTTCTGTTTTTGTATTTTCTAAAAAATCAAAAAATTAGTTCTAAAAAAATAATACATTTGTGCTAACAATACAAAAACTCAAGAATGGTTTTTTTAGGTTTGTTTCGCGAAAGTATTTTGTTTGCAATCAATGCGTTGGTTGTAAATAAATTGCGTACCATACTTTCTCTTTTAGGCATCACTATTGGTATTTTTGCTGTAATTACCGTTTTTACTATTGTAGATTCATTGGAACAAAATTTACGCAAAAGTGTTCAAAGTCTAGGAAACGATGTGGTTTTTGTAGATAAGTGGCCTTGGACTTTTGGTCCCGATTATCCTTGGTGGAAATACATGAATCGTCCTGTGCCCGATTATAATGAAATGAATTATATTCTCGAAAAATGTGATGGAGCGCAAGCAGCAGCATTTTCGGTGAATGCACAAATTACACTTCGTTACAAAAACAATAGTATTGAAAATGTTACTGTTGTTTGTGCATCACATCAATATGATAAAGTTAAAAATTTCGAAATAGCTGAAGGACGTTATTTTACAGAGATAGAATCTGCTTCGGGTCGCCCAGTTGCTATACTTGGAGATGTATTGGCAAAAGCATTATTCCCCAATCAAAATCCATTAGGACAAACAGTAAAAGTAAACGGAGCAAAGGTAGTGGTTGTTGGAATATTTAAAAAAGAAGGAGAAAGTATTTTGGGTGGAAGCCCCGATACACAAGTACTTGTGCCAGTAAATTATGCGCGAAGTCTAATCGATGTTAGAAATGATGATTTAGAACCATCTATAATGGTTAGAGCAAAACCAGGTGTTACTAATGATGATTTGATTGCTGAACTTACAGGATTGATGCGCTCCAAAAGAAAAATAAAACCTTTGGGTGAAGAAAATTTTTCGTTGAATCAAACAAGTTTAATATCCAATCAATTTGATAGTTTGTTTGATATTGTTGGAATTGCAGGTTGGATAATTGGCGGTTTTTCAATACTTGTAGGCGGTTTTGGAATTGCAAATATTATGTTTGTTTCGGTAAGAGAGCGCACCAATATTATTGGAATTCAAAAATCATTAGGCGCAAAAAATTATTTTATTTTACTACAATTTTTATTTGAATCTATTTTTTTATCATTGATAGGAGGCATTGTAGGTTTGCTAATAGTTTATTTAATCACTTTGGTAGCAGGCGATTCGTTTGGCATTGAACTCTCTTTATCAAAATCAAATATAGTTTTAGGTTTTACAATTTCAATTTTAATTGGTGTAATTTCAGGTTTTGTTCCTGCTTACGGAGCATCGCAATTGGATCCAGTAGAAGCAATCAGAAGTAATTAAAAATGCACACAACACTACTAAAACGTCCCGCATTACTTACCATTGTATGTATCTTGGGATATATTTGGATTGTATTTAGTTTTCCTGCTGTTTTTTCGCCATCCATAAAAAAATTAGGCGATTGGTATCCTGCTTTGTTTGGCTTATTGGTAGCCACAAGTTTTATTTCCTATATAGGCATTTGGCATTTAAAACGCTGGGGTGCAAGTTTATTTATAGTTACTTTTTTTATAAAAGAAATTTTACTCATTCTTATCGATGATATAAGTTATGTAGGAATAGTGATGTCATTATTTTTCATCGTTTCTATGCTTATATACTACAAACGATTGGATAGCAATCTCTAATGAACACCGACTTGTTGATTTTTTAATAAAAAAATTCCAATAAAAAATAGTAATTTTGGTCTTTGAAATTTAAAAAAATAGAATGAAACAAGTAGCAATAAAATTTACCAACAAAGATAAAACTCAATTTTATAACACGCTAAAACAACGCGTTGATCAATACTTTATTGATAACCATATTTCTCAACATGCAAATGGTTTAATGATTTTTAAAACCATTGTAATGCTCTCGTTATATTTTGTTCCCTATATTTTAATAATGACACAAGGATACAGTTTGTTAGCTATGTGGATTTGTAGTTTAATAATGGGATTGGGACTTGCTGGAATTGGTATGAGTGTGATGCACGATGCCAATCATGGAGCTTATTCATCAAGCCCAATGATTAATAAAATCATTAGTTTATCATTAACTATTGTTGGTGGCGACAATAAAAACTGGAAAACACAACACAATATTTTGCACCATACCTATACCAATATTCATGGTTATGATAGAGATATTGATAATAAAGTAATTATGCGTTTTTCTCCTGCTGGCAAATACAAAAAAGTGCAACGCTTTCAAGTATTTTATGTGTTTTTATTTTACTCAATTATGTCTTTATATTGGACTACAGTAAAAGATTTTATCCAATATTTTGAATTTATAAAGCAAGGTCATAATCGTGAAAATACAAAAGATAAAGTATTGAGTTTTCTTCGTATTCTTTTTTGGAAAATTATTTATATTGGTTATATAATTGTGTTGCCAATTACTATTTTGCATTTAAGTTTTGGGCAGGTATTTCTTGGATTTTTATCCTTGCATTTGTTGGCAGGACTTATTTTGAGTGTGGTGTTTCAGTTGGCGCATGTGGTTGAAAACACTACATTTCCAGAACCCGACCCAAAAGGAAACATTGAAAATGAATGGGCAATTCATCAATTGGAAACTACTGCAGATTTTTCAAGAGACCACCCACTTATTACGTTTTATGTAGGTGGTTTAAATTACCAAGCCATACACCATTTGTTTCCACGCATTTGCCATGTTCATTATCCAAAAATTGCACCTATTGTGGAGCA
>JAYTXX010000115.1:0-20094 GCA_043742725.1 Bacteroidota bacterium
CGAGTATATAATGTGTTGGGAGAGCTTGTGTATAGCATCTCCTCCCCTTCGGGGAGGTCGGGAGGGGCTTCTATAGATTTAAGTAACCAAGCAAAAGGAATTTATTTTTTGCAAATGATGGATGAAAATAAAAATGTGATGAATAAAAAAATTGTGCTTCAATAAATTTTTGAGAAATAACAAAACAAAATGAACTTTGAATTACAACCAAGTATTGAAAATAATTTTGTTAAAATAATACCACTCCAGAAAACGGATTTTGAACAACTTTATAAAGTTGCTTCCGATCCATTAATTTGGGAGCAACATCCCAATAAAGACCGCTACAAAAGAGAAGTGTTTGAAATATTTTTTAAAGGTGCAATGGAATCGGGAGGAGCATTTGTTGTTTTTGATACAAACACAAATGAAGTAATAGGAAGTTCGAGATTTTATGATTTTAATGACGAAACAAAATCTGTTTCTATTGGCTATACTTTTTTATCCCGAACGCATTGGGGAACTATTTATAATCGTGCTTTAAAATCATTAATGATAAATCATGCTTTTAAATTTGTGAATAGCATACAACTTCATGTTGGAGCAGTTAATATTCGTTCGCAAAAAGCAGTAGAAAAATTAGGAGCAAAAAAAATTGATGAAATAGAAATGGAATATTATGGCGAACCTAAAAAGCTAAACTTTATTTATCAATTGAATAAACTTGATTGGGCAGAAACAAATAAATTGTAGTTTTATCGGAGTAATTTTAAAGCAACACGTTTTTGTCGATTATTAAAAAAATAATATTTTTTCTGTTTTGTTGTATTGCTACAACATCTATCTATTCTCAAGAAAGCGAGGGTATAAAAACTGCTTATAATTTCAAAAATGGAAATCATGTTTTAAAAATTTGGGATAGTCTTTCTGTTAGCGACCAACTTTATTTTAAAATTATTTCTGCCCAAGAGTGGATTCCGCCAATGGAATATTTTTATGAAAAAGCGAATAAGGAAAATGATTCGACACTTTCATTTAATTTAAAATATCCACTCGCATATATTTATCATACAACTACAAAATTTGAAAAATGTATTCCGCTATTAAAATCACTGGCGCAAAATAAAAATAAATTGAGTAGCGATATTTATCAATCGGTGTTGCTAAAACTCGAAGAATGTTATATTCGTATTGGTAATTTAAAACCAGCTATTGATATACGAAACCAACGAATTAAAGAAGGTTTTGTTAATTATTTTTGGGAAATATATTCCGAAGTAGGTTTGTATGACGAAGCAATAAAAGATTATAAATTATTTGTAAAATTTCCGAAAGAAAATGATTGGGGAAAAATTGCTTTTTATTCTCGACTGGGAAATTTATTTTTTCAAAATCAACAATTGGATAGTGCAGAAAATTATTTTTTGAACGCACACACTGCTGCTGAATATGTTATTGTAAATTCTAATTACACAGGAAAATCGTCTTATTCCGAATACACCAAATATTATTATAGCGCACTAATGATGGGGAATATTGCCGAAATTTATATGCAGCAAAAACAATTTGAAAAAGCAATTCCATTTTTGAAAAAAGATATTGAAAAAAGTAAATCCATTGCAGAAATTAGCAATGCCATTTTAAAACGTCTTGATTTAGCAGAATGTTTTTTGAATTTGGAAAAACCACAACAGGCAAAACCTTACCTCGATACTGTAAAACAATTGATGAATACTACCAAGTTTTACAATTATGATTTTAGAGATTCGAAATTAAGAGCCGATTATTTTTTGAAAATAAAACAATCTGATTCTGCAGCGTTTTATCTCAATAAATATATTGTGTTGAAAGAAACGATTGAAGAGCGCATTAGAAAAAACAAAGCACTTGGTTTACTTGCTTTGTTGGATACTGATAAGCAAAAAGCAACAGTTGCTAATCAACGATTAGAACTTTCTATTGCAAAAACAAAGGAAGCGGAGCAACGTGTACAAAAAAATTTATTGTATGCAGGAGTTTTAATTTTATTAATTATTTCAATTAGTATTTTTTATAACAACAGACAAAAATCGAAACGAAAAAAAGAAATTGAAAAATCGTTGAGAGAAAAAGAAATATTGCTCAAAGAAATTCATCATCGAGTAAAAAATAATTTAACAACACTCAAAAGTTTATTTTATTTACAAGCAAAAGCTTCGGATAAAGAAGAAGTGAAATTAGCTCTGGAGGAATGCCAATTGCGAATTCAATCGATGGCGCTTATTCATCAAAATTTGTATGAAGATAATGAAAATGAAAGAGTAGGATTTCAACATTTTTTAAATCAATTGTTTCACGAATTAGAATTATCTATTAAACCAGCGGATAAAAAAATTGAAATTATTTTCAAAGGAATGGAAACAGATTTAGACATGTCTGTTGGATTGTTTTTAGGACTTATTATTAATGAACTTGCTACCAATTCCTATAAGTACGCATTCAACAACATTCAAAATGGAAAAATTGAAGTGGAACTGAAAACAAGCGGAAATGATTTGTTTATTATTTATACTGACAATGGAAGCGGTTTGCCATTTGGCTTTGATGTGAGCAAAGGAGGTTTTGGTTTCAAATTAATAAGCATTTTAGCAGACCAAATAAATGCAACCATTTCGTATAAAAAAGAACAAAATATATCACAGTTTAAAATTGAAATTCCAGCATGCATAAAAACTTAACTATTCTTATTGTAGAAGATGAATTGCTAATTGCCGAAATGCTTAAAGAAATGCTTTTGGAACTTGGTTACACTGTTAAAGCAGTTGCTAAAAATTTTGCAATTGCTATCGATATTTTGAATAAAGAAAAAGACATCAACTTTGCAATTTTGGATATAAATTTGAGTGAAGAAAAAACAGGATTGGATGTAGCAAAAAAAATGAATGAAGTGTATAAAATTCCATTTATTTTTCTTACTTCCTATTCCGATAAAAAAACATTTCGTGAAGCCATAGAATATAAACCACAAGCCTATTTAATAAAACCATTCTCTAAAATTGATTTATTTACCACACTCGAACTTATAAAAGCAAGAGATACCGATTCAGAAAAAACAATTGTAATAAAAGATGGACATCTGAATGTGAAATTGAAACTACAAAACATTCTTTGGATAAAAAGTGAAAATGTATATGTAGAAATAAAAACATCAGAAAAAACATATTTAGTAAGAAATAGTTTAGATAAATTTTTAGAAGAATTGAATAACGAAAAGTTCATTCGCATTCATCGTTCGTATGCTGTGAATTTGAATAATATAAAAGCTGTAAACGGACAATATGTAATTATTGCCAACGAAAAAATTCCACTCTCTCGTAAATTTCGTGATGAATTAATGACAAAATTTTCTGCCTAAAAAATTATTTTTTTATTTTACAGAATTGAGATAACAATTTGTTTTGTCAAACAACTACAAAAAAACGTCAAACTCAACATTTTTTTAATTTTTGCTATTAAAGCAATTAGCTTTGTTTTGATTAAAAATCAAGAATAGAAACATACATTAAAAACCAATAGCTATGAAAAAAAACAAACGATTAAGTTTTGGAATTGCATTGCAGCACTACAACCGCTACAAGCGCAAGTACAAAAAGTTGTTTCTGAGTGGAACAGCACAAGCAAGTAAACTCGATTTTTTGAAAAAACGAATTGAACGCTTAAAACAATTTTTAGAAACCATTACTCAAAAAGCAAAATTAGCAGCTTCTGTTGGAGCACTTGGTTTGCTTTTGTGTGGCTCATCTGCAAAAGCTCAAATTGCTTTTGGTAATTCTCAAGTAAATCCATTCGGTATTACCAATGTTGGTACCCGTTATGCTGACCCTGTTTTTGCAGATTTGGATAATGATGGCGACAAAGATTTAATTGCAGGAAATAATTATGGATATATTCTTTATTACGAAAACACAGGAACAGTATCTGCTCCAGCATTTGATGCACCAGCAACAAATCCTTTTGGTTTAACAGACAATGGAAGAAAATCTTCTATCGCTTTTGGCGATATTGATAATGATGGTGATTTGGACATCATAGAGGGTTTATATGGTTCAGGAAATTTGAAGTTTATAGAAAATACAGGAACAGCATCTGCACCAGCATTTGGAGCACCAATTGATGCTCCTTTTGGTTTATCCTATAGCTATTATGCCTATACTCCAGTTTTGGTGGATATGGATGGTGATATGGATTTAGATATAGTAAGTGGCGAATACTATGGTAGATATCTTTATTTCGAAAATACAGGAACTGTTAGTGCACCTGCTTTTGCAAATGGTTTGGTTGCTAATCCTTTTGGTTTAAGTGTTATTGCTTATGCAAGTACACCTGTAATGTTTGATGCTGATGGTGATGGAGATTTTGATATGTTATCAGGAGATAAAAAAGGAGATTTTACTTATTTTAAAAATATAGGAACTGCTGCTGCACCAGCATTTGCTGCACCAGTAGCAAATCCATTTAATTTGGCTAATCTTGGAAATGGAAGTTATCCCTCTCCTACAATTGTAGATTTGAACAACGATGGCAAAAAAGATTTGTTGGCAGGAGATTACAATGGAGATTTTTATTATTTCCAAGGATGCGTAAATCCACCAATACCTGCTAATACTACTCCTTTAGCAAATCAAACAATTTGTGCTGGAAATACAGCTGTATTAACGGGTTCTGGTATAGGAACTGTAAGTTGGTATGATGCCACAACTGGTGGTAATCATTTAAAAGGAGGAACTTCATTTACAACTCCAGTATTATCATCTAATACAACGTATTATTTTCAGGATAGCACTTCTTGTACTGCTTTACGAATAGCAGTAGCAGTTACTGTTAGAACTGTTGCAAACCCAACAATTTCAATTGCTGAAGTAGCAAGTTTATCATCTGCAAGCCTTGCTACTGGAGGAACTGCAAGTGCAAGTACAGAATATACTTCTACAAATCTTGCTTCTCAAGCTTTTGATGGCGATACAATTACATCAGGTTGGGGCAGTCAAAGTGGAGCTATGCCAGCTTGGTTAGAATACGATTTTGGTACAGGGAATGGAAAAATTATCAATCAGTATGCGTTTTATTGTTCTTCTCAAATGACAGGTGGTTGGGGTTCGGCAACCTACGATCCTGGTACTTGGACATTTGAAGGTTACGATGGTACTTCTTGGGTTGTGTTAGATACACGTTCAGAACCAAGTCCTGTTCAAGATATTTGGAACACATATCAATTTGCAAATACTACTTCGTATGAAAAATATAGAGTTAATATTAGCGCGTCTCCAAGTAATTATGGTATGATTACAGAATTGAGCTTATTTAATGTTCAATATACAGATTGTGCGAATAGAATATTTGTGGCTTCAACAAATGATGCGGCAAATCCTGCAACTTTTCAATGGAAAATAAATGGTGCGAATACAGGAACAAATAGTTCTATTCTTATCTTTCCAACTTTTTATTTGAATGATGTTGTTTCTTGTAATGTGAGTACTACCAATGTGTGTGTAACAAGTACAAATACTGCTTTATCAAATCAATTGACAATGACAACTGGTCCAATTTTGATTACTAACAATTATTCTATTTGTTCTGGAGATAGTGTTTTGGTTGATGGAATGTATATGAAAAGAGATACAACTTATTCTATTCAACAAGTGCAATTGTCAGGATGCGATAGTACTGCAACAAGAAATGTAATTGTTAATAATATTGATAAAACAACAAGTTTGAGTGGAGTTACAATTACGTCAAATCAAGCTACAGGAACATATCAATGGTTGGATTGCAACAATGCTTATGCAACAATAGCATCAGCTACAAACCAAAGCTACACAGCAACAGCTGACGGAAGTTATGCAGTGCAAGTAACCGTTGGTTCGTGTGTGGATACTTCTGCTTGTGTTACTGTTACTGGTGTTGGAATTAATGAACTTTCAAAAACAAATTCAGTTCAAGTATATCCAAATCCAAACAATGGTTCATTTGCAATACAATCAACTATTGTGGGCAATTATATAATTGTGAATGAATTGGGACAAACTGTTCAATCATTCAAATTAAATTCTTCAAATAATTACACTATCAATGTTGAAGGTTTGAATACGGGTTTGTATTATGTTATTGGATACAACAACAATCAAATGAGTAAACAAAAAATTGTGGTAACAAAATAATAAGTTAAATAGAGTTGTAATAAAAACGGTCGCTAATAATTAGCGACCGTTTTTTTTATTTTTTGGTGTTACCTTGTTTTTCAAGATGATGAAGAATTTCTAAAATCAATTTGTTTTGATTTTCGAGATGTTCCAAAATCGTTTCAATTTCAAATTCAGCTTTGGTATTTATTTCAAAATCGGCTTCTGCACGAGCTTCGGAATGGCGCGATTGAAGGTTTTGTCCAATCATAATCAAAGGCATTAAAAATATTTGAATCATATTGGAAAGAAACAACCACAACACAAATGCAGGAAAAGGGTCGAAACGCATTGTTTCTGGACCAATTGAATTCCACGTTAGCCAACAAACCGTCCAAACAAAAATGATAAAAAAGAAACCCATCGTACCCACACGAGTAGTAATCCAAAGTGCTAATTTATCCATTGGTTTTAGCTTTTCTTTGCGTTCCATATTTACATTTCGTATGGGTTTGCGAAGTTTTTTTATTTCGTCTAATGATTTTGGGTTTTTGGTTTCCATTTGTGGAGGCTTTTGTTAATTATGTTGCAAGTTACTATGAAATAATGAACTGCTTAATCTGAAAGATAAAATTGGTAAATAATAATTGTTATTCTATATTTGCACCCTTAAATTTTAAAGAGTAACAAAAATAGATTGTTTGAACAAAAAATTCAAACAATAAAAAACCAAAATAAAAACAATTTAACAAATTAATTATTATGCAGAATAAAGGAGCTATAAGGCTATTTGCAATTTTACTATCACTTGCATGTGCTTATTACTTAATGTTTACTTGGGTAGCAAATGGAATTGGAAAAGATGCGGAGCAATTTGCTCAAAACTATGTGGAACAAAAAGAGGTGAAAGATAATGCTGCTAAAGCATCAGCCAATCCCGTTGAGCAAAAATCATATTTGGATTCTGTTCATGCTTCTAAAAAGAATTTCTATTTAGATTCGTTGAAAAAACAAACCGTTTACGACCTTGCTATCACAAAATACACCTATGATGATGTGAAAAAACGCCAGCTAAATCTTGGATTGGATTTAAAAGGAGGTATGAACGTAACGTTGGAAGTATCAGTAATTGATATCATTCGTGGGCTTTCAAACAATAGCAACGACCCAACTTTTAACCAAGCATTAGCGAAAGCAAATGAAATTCAAAAAACTTCTACCAAAGATTTCGTTACCATTTTTGGAGAAGAATTTAAAAAAACAAATCCGAATGCTAAATTGGCAATTAACTTTCAAACCATTGAATTGAAAGGCAAAATTGATTTTAATACACCTGATGAGCAAGTATTAAAATTTTTACGCGATAGAGTAGAAGAAGCAATTGAAACATCAGAAAATACATTGCGTGCTCGTATTGATAAATTTGGTGTAACACAACCAAACATTCAGCGTTTGGCATCATCTGGTCGTATATTAATAGAGTTGCCAGGTGTTACAGACAAAAACCGTGTTCGTAAATTATTGCAAGGAACTGCTAATTTAGAGTTCTGGGAAACGTATGATAACAAAGAAATTTATCCTTTGTTGGACAAAGCAAACATTCGTTTGAAAGAGATTTTAACACCAACAGATTCTACTAAAAAAGATTCGGCAACAGTTGCAAAAACAGATTCATTAAAAACAGCAACAACAGCAACTACAACTGCTACTGCTGAAACAAAAGCAAAACCAGATTCAGCAAAATCACTTTCGGCTCAATTGGGAACTGCAACTACTGATACATCAAAAAAAATAGGAGCAACCAAAGCAGATACATTGGCAAAATTGAGAAAAGAAAATCCTTTATTTGCTGTTTTAAGTCCTGCTGTTGGTCGTGATGATAAAGGACAATCGGTATTGGGCAATGGTCCAGTAATTGGTTATGCAAATGTGAAAGATACTGCTAAAGTAAATGAGTATTTTAACAATCCAAAAGTAAGATCAATATTTCCTGCTATTAAGTTTTTATGGTCATTCAAAGCAGTAGATAAAGAAGAAACAACATTGCAATTGGTTGCAATAAAAGTAGTGAGCCGCGATAAAAAAGCACCACTTTATGGCGATATAATTACCGAAGCTCGTAAAGTATTTGAACAAGCAGGTTCGGGTTCTCCTCAAATTTCAATGAGTATGACTGCTGAAGCAGCTCAAGTTTGGAGACGATTAACAAAAGAAAACATTGGTAAATCAATTGCCATTGTACTTGATAACAGTGTGTATTCATTCCCAACAGTTCAAGGCGAAATTTCAGGAGGAACATCTTCTATCACAGGAAACTTTACCATTGAAGAAGCAGACGATTTAATAAACATATTAAAAGCAGGTAAACTTCCTGCTCCTGCACGCATTGTTGAAGAAACAGTAGTAGGACCAACACTTGGAGCTGAAGCAGTTTCAAAAGGATTGTTCTCCACTGTTATTGCATTAATATTAGTGCTTTTGTTTATGGGTTTCTATTACAGCAAAGCAGGTTGGGTTGCCGATTTTGCAATGGTTATCAATAATTTCTTTGTAATTGGTATTCTTGCTTCCTTTGGAGCAGTATTAACATTGCCTGGTATTGCTGGTATTGTACTAACCATCGCCATGTCGGTAGATGCAAACATTCTTATTTTTGAGCGTGTTCGTGAAGAATTAAGTCTTGGAAAAGCCACAGGATTGGCAATTAAAGAAGGTTACAAAAATGCAATGTCATCGGTTATCGATTCACACGTTACAGGTTTATTACTTGGTATTATCTTGTATGTATTTGGAACAGGACCAATTCAAGGTTTTGCAACAACTTTAATTATTGGTATTATTTCATCATTATTCTGTGCAATATTTATCACACGTTTAATTTTCGATCGTTGGTTGAGCAAAAACAAAGCTATTCCTTTTGGAAACAAAATGACAGAACATGCTTTCAAAAAAATCAACATCAACTTTGTTGGTAAACGTAAATATTATTACATCGTTTCAGGATTAATCATTGCTGCTGGTATTTTCTCTTATTTTCAAAAAGGAGGATTTAGTTTAGGAGTTGATTTCAAAGGAGGTCGTTCGTATGTTGTTCGTTTTGATGATGTAAAATCAACAGAAGCTGTGCGCAATGCATTAACAGTATCGTTTGGCGAAGCACCAGAAGTAAAAACGTATGGCGAAAGTACTCAACAACGTATTACCACTACTTATTTAATTGGCGATGGTTCGGAAGATGCAGAACAAAAAGTAGAAGCAAAACTAAATGAAGGATTAAATACATTGGGTGGAAAATACCAAGTGATGAGTTCACAAAAAGTAGGTGAAACTGTTTCGCGTGATATTAAATCAAAAGCAATTTGGGCAGTATTATTATCGTGTTTGGTAATGTTTATGTTCATCTTCCTTCGATTTAAAAAATGGCAGTATGGTTTAGGAGCAGTAGTGGCTTTGTTTCACGATGTGTTGATTGTACTTTCTATCTTTATTATTTTCGATGGAATATTACCATTCTCATTAGAAATTACACAAGATTTTATTGCTGCAATTTTAACAGTAATGAGTTACTCAATGACCGATACAGTAGTTGTGTTCGACCGTATTCGTGAATACTTAACAGAACGTAACAAAGCTGATTTGGATAAAAACGAAAGAGAAAAAGTTATTAATTATGCCTTGAACAGTACATTAAGTCGTACTATCAATACATCATTAACTATATTCTTCGTATTGTTAGCCATCTTTATTTTTGGTGGAGAAACTATTAGAGGATTCTCATTTGCATTGTTGATAGGTATTGTTATCGGTACATACTCTTCAATTTGTATTGCAACACCAATTGTAATTGATTTTGAAAAAGAAAAAGCAGACAAAAAATAATTTAACAATATATGTATGAATAAAGCCCGAAGAAAGTTCTTCGGGCTTTGTTTTTTCTGTAATTTCGCATAGATTTTTAATTCCTAATTTTTAATTTCTATAATGTTATTATTTTTAAATCTTGGTGGAGGTGAAGTATTTATCATAGTGTTGGTAGTACTAATGCTATTTGGTTCCGACAAATTACCAGGCATAGCAAAAGGATTGGGAAAAGGATTGCGCGAACTAAACGATGCAAAAGCACAAATACAAAATGAAATTCAAAAACAAACAGGCGGTTTGACTGATGAAATAAAAAAACATACTTCGGAAATACAAACCGAAATTGACAAAGCAGGAGAGAATATAAAAAAACAATTGAACAATGTAAATGATGTTGTTTCGGAAGAAAGTAAAAGTATTACTGATACGTTGAAATAATTTTTCTTTTAAATTACTCCCGATAATTCTTAAATTATTTTTTATTTTTTGGGGACTTACCTTTATCAAGTTTTGCAACTCTTGCTTCAATTACTTGTCGTTCATACTCTTGAAGTAAAACAAATGCGTCTGCTTTTTTTTGCTTATGCGCCATTAGCATTTGTTTACGAAATAAATCCAAATGTTTTTCTAATTGTTTATCATCAAATTCAGTCATTTGTTCAATAAACTCATTTGCTTTTTCAAATGCTTCGTTGATTTTTCGGTTATTTGTTTTCATTTTCCTTCTACAATTTTTATTTTCTCTCTAATATTTACTACAATCTTTCTAATAAATTTCAACAATTCAGTTATATCATTTTCTTTTACAACTATTCGTTGCCCTAATTTGTAAGTTGAATCGTTTGCTCTCTGCAAATATTTATCATCAACTATTCCTTCGCTGTGTGAAAGCAAATGCCTTCTCTGAAACAATGTATTCATTCGTTTCAATTCTGTTGCTGACAACCAATCTTCATATCCTTCATTGAATACTCCTTTCCAAAGTTTACTTCCATCGTCTAATCTCTGAAAAACATTTGCGGAAATTTTTTCTGTTGGCTTTTCTTTTACAAATGTTGCTTCGCAAAATCTTTGAAACGCAACAACGCAATCATTTAATCCTGTTTCAATTAATGAACGACAAGTAATTTCTGCATCGTCTTTACTTACAACTTCAATTGCTTTTCTAACTATTGAAATGCTGTTAAGTTTGGTTTCAACTTTAGCTAATGAGTCATCAAATGTTTTTTCAACTGAATTGTTACCGCAACAAGGACAAAAGAAAGCAGAACCAATTACTGCATAATTTGCATTGCATACATCGCATTTTAACTTTCTTTCAAATTCTTTCTTGGCTGAAACTGGAAGTATGTAATGATGCGGATGCGTGCCTGATACTTTCACTGACATACTGATAAAAGAATTTTTGTTTTGTCTGCGATTAAAATCTCTTGCACCTTCCTCTAAAGCAGCATCAATCTTTCCTCTCACATATTTTATTCCTTGCTCTCTTGCTTTTTCAAGTTGCTCTGTTGTCCAAAAAGAATCGGCTGGTGCATTATGTCCGCACATTGGGCAATAAACTGCTTCGTCTTTGAAAATATTTTTCCAATCTTCTTCTTTTGCTTTAAAGACGAACAAACATTCTTTACTTGGACACTCTTTGTCAAGGTATCCTTCAGCATCGGCATTGATAGGAACAGAAATTTTTTTGTGATTCAAATTTTCAAGTTCGCTGATTAGATTTTCAAACATTGTCTTTCGTTTTTATTTTCTTTCTATAATTTTTATTTCCGCTTCTGTCAACTCGTAGAGTTGATAAACGATTTCGTTTATTCTGTTCTCACAATATTCAATTTTGCCTTGCAATTGCGAAACTTGCGTAGCAAGTTTTGTTTCTGCTTTTTGTTGGTTGAGTTGTAAAAGTTGGTTTACAAATTTTATGATTTCATTTTGATACTCAACCTCTGCTTTGTTTTTGTTCTCAATCTTCTTAATAGGAAATTCAGACAACTGCACACCTTTAATTTTGGGAAATGTTTCTTTTCTATCTGAAAATGTTTTGCTGAATAAATAATATATCATCTTTGAATTTACAATTCCAAGAAGGTATGAAAGGTTTGTTTGTTCTTTCTTCGGATAAAGAATGTAAACGCTTTGGTCAACATAAAACTGATTGTTGTCCATTGTTCCAAATATTCTGTCTTTACCCATAACTTGACGGAAAAGCAGTTTCGATTTTACTGTAAATATTTCTTCTTCTCGGAATGCTTGGTTCGTAAATGTTTGTTCTAATGATTTGTCATAGCACACCCATTTGTTTTTAAAATCAATAGTATAGGGCTTTACACTTGCCCCTAATAAAAACTTTTTATATCTACTATCTTCTTTTTTATTTGATACATAATCCTTACGCACTTTCATTCCGTTTTTTACAATACATAAATCACCAAGCCTTTCTGTTCTTTTTTTGATTTTGTCAATCAAAACAAAATCGCCTTTGCTACTACTGGTATTAAAAACGAAATCCTTTATTTTATGAAACTCGTTTTGGATAACAGTTGAAGAAGGAGTTTCAACGGCAAGTTTTATTTTGGCTGGGTATTCACCAATGCAAACGGAATTTTTATTTCTCTTGTTTTCTGAATTTTCTTTAGTCAAAACGAAAATTGAAGTGTCAACTGATGCACCTTCAAAAACTTTATCTTTTAAATCAACAATTATATTGATTGAAGTTTGGTTTAAAATATTCTGCCTTGACTTGGCGTAAAAAGTATTTGTTAAGATTCCATTAGGAATAATAAAACCTAATTTTCCACCTTCATGGAGTAAAATAATTCCCTTGTCAACAAAAAAGGAAAATAAATCAGGTTGATAGGAAGCAGAAGTAAATTTTTCATTAAGGTAGTTCTTTGTGTCATTGTCTAAGTGCTGACTTCTAACATACGGTGGATTCCCAATCACCACATCAAAACCACCTTTTATTTTTTTTCTATAGGCTTGCATTGGTTCTTTTACAATAGATATATCTTGGTCTTCATCCATTCCTTCGTCTGGACTAAAAATATATCCTGCTTCTGTTTGTTCCTTAAACACTTCAGGAAAAGCCCTCTGCCAATTGAAAGGTTTTATTTTTTTCTCTTCACCAAAATCCAATTCGCTTGCATAAAAATCTGTATCAACCAAACTGTTTCCATCTTTAATATTATTATCAAGCGTTGGCAACACTCTTTCGTTGAACATGGATAGCTGATGTGCAATAGAAGCTGATGTTTCGCCTTCCATACATTTTAGCAACAACGAAAGTTTGGTTACTTCCACAGCATTCACATCTATATCTACTCCATAAATATTGTTGAGCAAAATTTGTTTTTTAATACTTGTAGTTAATGCTCCTGTTGGTGTGAGTGCTTTGTCTTTCTTTGCAGCCACATTATTTTCGTTATAATAATGCAAATGCCAATCCAACAAATATTGATATGCGCCAATCAAAAAACTTCCGCTTCCGCAGGCAGGGTCAACTATCTTAATTTTTGCAACATCTTTTGGAGTAACGCTTCTCTCCCCTTTTGGGAGATTAAGAGGTGCTAATTTGCCCACAGTGTTTTTTACAATGTATTCAACCACATATTGTGGTGTGTAATACACTCCACCTGCTTTTCGCACTTCGGGTTTTTCTTCAATGTGGGCACGGTGTGCTTTGTCAATTTTTATTTGTTTTCCTAAAAATTGTTCGTAAGCACTTCCTAATATTTCTACTGATAGAACTGAAAATTCATAAGGACTTTCGGGATAATACAATTGATTGATGATGGTTTTTAAAACCTTGTTGTCAATTGTAAGTGTTTTGCTTATTTTATCTTTTTTGAAATCAAATAAGCCCGAATTGTATTTATCATCGGCTTGTTGAAATAAGTTAAACAATTGGCGATACACTGCTCCCTCTCCTTTGGAGAGGGTTGGGGTGAGGCATTCTTTCAGGTTGCCATAGGGTTCCACAGCTCTGTCTTCGGCAATTCGGAGAAAAATAATTCTATCAATGGTTTGCTGTACAGCAAAATTTATTTCGTCTTCGTTAAGTTCTTTATTGTCTTTGCTTACGGTGTGTGCAAGTTCTGTTCGCCAGCTATCAAGCGATTGTAAAAATTCTTTATCAACTGTTGCTGTTCCTTTTTTGTTTGCATTGCTTTGTACAAATTTATCGAAACTGCCTTGTAGCACTCGCTCTTTGCTGAATGTGTCCCACAAAAAATCAAACTCGTTTAGGTAATCTTTAAAAGTAAGGTACTTTATTCTTGCAACCGATGCTTTGTCAGTTGGCAAAGGCTTTTTGTTACAATCGTAAATAGCAAATTCTTCAAAATCGGTAATAACACTCACAGCAAGTTTAGCACTCCAACCATACCTGCGTACTTGGTAAGCAGGTTGAATTTCATCTTTAATAAATACACTTGGTTTTTTTGCTTCCACAAAAAAAAGGCGTTTGCCACCAACCAATCTAAAAGAATAATCGGGTGCTTTGGTTGCTTTCCCAATTTTTACTTTGTCTTCGTGTATTACCTCACGATAGCTTTCGGCATATCCATTTTCATTGTCAATATCCCAACCCAATGCTTTAAAAAAAGGGTCAATAAAATCGCGCCTTGTAAGCGTTTCGTTATAGTCGGTTTTTTTATAGCTATTGTATTGCTCTGTAAACCTTTCAACCAGTTCTGAAATTTTTTTATGTGCGGTTTCTTTAGTACTCATTTATTATTTTTTTCAGACTTTCTTTTTTCAAATGTATTGCTTTTTTCTTTTAGTTTATAAAGGCAAAAATTATAATTATTAGCATTTTTAAAAAGTGTCAGAACAAATTAAAACTGACTTCGCATTGATTTTAAATTCCTAAAATGTTATTATTTTTAAATCTTGGTGGAGTATTTATCATAGTGTTGGTAATTAATTTGTTGCTTTTTTCTAGAAACCAACTTCTTTCCAAATATATTTTTGTGCAACAGTGTTGTAGTAAGCCAGCTTATTATTTTTTTCAAACTTCAAAGTTGTTCCACTTAATTTTTCAATAACATCCATTTCGCAAGGAATAATAATATCGCCCGAGGTATTTATTAATCCTATTTTATTTTCAATTGTAACAGCACACAAACCATTATTTAGCTTCGCAAAATCATCAGCGTTATCATATAAAAAATCAATTGCTGTTTTTCCATTGCGATGGATAAATCCATACTTGTCATTCTTGCTCACTTTTGCAATTCCATCAATAAATATATCAGCCGTTTGATAAGTATATGGAATTTGTAATTTCATTTTCATATCAATAAAACCCCATTTATCCTTACGTTTTACTGCTGCTAAATTTTCCGAAAAAGGTTTTATTTCTTCAAAATCTTTTGTGGTAATATATTTTCCTGTTTTATCAATTAAGCCTTGTTTTTTATTTTTTTCGGCAACCACACAGCCATTTTTAAATACAAAAAGTTTTCCTGAATAATCATAATCCATAGATATTATAAGCGTTCCATTTTTATCTGCAAAACCATATTTGTTTTCTTTCACAATCATTATTACATCTTCCGAAAATTCACCAATAAAATCATATTCGCAAGGCAAAATAGCATTTCCATTTTTTGTAATAATGCCCATTTTTTTCAACGATTTTACTTTTGCCAATCCATTTTTAAAACCATCAGCCCAATCATATTTAAAAGGAATAGCTATATCTCCCTTCAAGTCAATAAAACCACTTTGTCCACCAAACTCTGCAACAGCAAGCCCTTCGGAAAAATCACTTGCTTTGGAATAAGTTAGTGGAATTGCAATATTTCCCAATTCATCAATAAAGCCATACTTTTCTGATTTAACAACTACTGCGAAACCTTCTATAAATTCGCCTATTTCATCATATACTATTGGAACAATTTCCTTTCCTATTCTATCAATTATTCCATATTTACCATTTTGTTGAACAATGGAAAATCCTTTTTTAAATGCTTCTACTTGCTCATAAATAAAAGGAATTATCAACTTTCCAGCCTTGTTTATAAAACCCGATTTTGCATTCAATCCACATTCGGCAAGTCCTTCCGAAAAATTTTCTACCCATTCGTAAATACAAGGAATAACGATATGTCCAACACTATCAACAAATCCCCACTTTCCATTTTCGCGAACAGCAAATAATTTTTGTTGTGAAAGCGTAATGTCTTGATTTACAATTTCGGTGTAAGGATAATCAGGGAAATCGGTTTTAAATTTTATCAATGATTCTGTTCTGTAATCTGCTGCATAAATGCTGTAAATATTATGCCAAGCGGTTTCTACGTTTTTATTGTTCGGATATTTTTTTATAAAATGATGATATGCTTCAATTGTTCCTGTTGAAGTAGAAAGTGCATAAATAGCATTTTCTGCTTCATTAATAAAAGGACTATTAGGTTGTTCTTTCAAAAACTTTTCAAACTCTTCAATTGTATTATTTTTAGTTGAAGCCTGAAAAAGCGTGGAGGCATAACTTTCTCGAGCTTCTGCAATTTCTTTTGCGAGAGGATACTGCTCTATAAATTGTTGATAGGCTTGATAGGTATCTTGTTTTTTTGTTTCTTCAAAAGCAAGCGCATTGCGCAATTCTATGGCATTAAAACATTGTGGAGCTTTGTAATAATTTTCAATGAATTTATTTAACTCAACAATACTATTTCTGCTTTTATAATTTTCAAATGCTTTGTTGTGAATAATTGTTTTCAAAGAATCAATAGAATGTTGAGTAACATTGTAATTCAAATATTCAAGTTTTGTTTTTGGAACAAGTGTTTCAAAAAAATTATCGGCTTTTAAAATGTATTTATAAGCACTATCAATATTTGAAAATGGATTATCTGAACGATAATATATAATACTTAAACCGTAGGAAGCTGCTACTGTTTCTTTTTTTAAGGATTTTTGAAATAATTGTTTGGCTTCAAAATAATTGTAAATTTTAAGTGCTTCAAAGCCTTTGGAAATTTTACTGGCATTAACAACACTCACAAAACACAACAATAAAATTAATACCAATTTTGGTTTTTGCATAAACAATTTGTTATTTGCACAAAATTAACAATATCAGCTAATTTGTTTATTTCTTTTTTCTAACAAGGATTATTTTTATCGTAAATTCGCTTGAAAGAATTAAAATCATTGTTATAAAATGTTTTCAAAAGGACAATTAATTTTTGCATTATTATTTTTCATCACATTTGTAGTTGCTATTACTTGGGCATACCGAAAAGATAAAAAAACAAATAGCTCTTTATTTAAAGGAAGTTACAAAGTGTTGTTGTTTTCACTGTTTGTATTTTTTGCATTATTTGCTGTTGTTAAACTAAAACATGTTTTTTTTCCATAAAACAAAATTGTAATAATTTTTAAAAAAATAATCGAATGAAAAATAAATTCTTACTTCTGTTTGCAAGTGTTGCAAGCCTCCACAGTATTGTTGCAGGAACAATTGTTATTGAAGGAAAATATCAAGATAGAAATTTATATGTGCAAAATGGATATGCAGAAAATGGTGTTGGTTTTTGTGCATACGAAGTAAAAATAAATGGAGTTGTTTCTACGGATGAAGTAAATTCAAGTGCATTTGAAATTGATTTTACTGCATTGCAAATTATACCAGGCACCAATGTAGTTATTGAAATTAAACACAAAGATGGTTGTGTTCCAAAAGTACTTAATCCAGAAGTTTTGAAAGCCAAAGCAACTTTTGAAGTTGTGAATATAAATATTGATAAAAATGGAATTTTAAATTGGGAAACAAAAAACGAAACTGGTTCATTGCCATATTATGTTGAACAATTTCGTTGGAACAAATGGATTCGTGTTGGAGAAGTGAAAGGAAATGGCGAAATGAAAAAAAATAATTATTCATTTCAAACAGTGCCACATTCTGGCGAAAACAAATTTCGTATTCATCAAATTGGAAATGCAAATACATCAAAAGAATCAAAAAGCATACGATTTGTTTCTACACTTTCGCAACCAATTTATACGTTTAATAAAAAAGGTACTGATATTGAATTTTCATACGAAACAATGTATGAAGTGTACGACAAATATGGCAACATTGTGAAACGAGGTTTTGGAAATGATTTAGATGTTGCAAATTTATCGAAAGGAAATTATTATTTGTGTTACGACAATGTGATGACTGATTTTAAGAAAAAGTAAATTTCTTATTGCGCCACACTTATTGTTTGTCCTGCCTTTAAGCGAAAAGATTTTCCTGCAAAACCATTTATTTCTTTTATTGATTTTGTAGTTGTTCCAAAATGTTTTGCAATTTCTGCAATTGTATCGCCCTTTTCAATAGTATAAAATTTTACATTTTTGGGATATGCTGCCAATCCCCATTTTGTTTTCTTCACAACCAATTCATCACAAATAAGTTTGTCTTCTGCAAAAGAAATTAAGTATTTCGGATTCATTGGAATTCCTTTGTAACGTACCTCAAAATGCAGATGCGAACCTGTTGAATGTCCTGTGCTTCCTCCTAAACCAATTAATTGTCCGGCAGTTACAACTTGTCCTGTTTTTACTTTTATTCGCGACAAATGTGCATACACTGTTTCCAAACCATTGTAATGACGCACAATAACCACATTTCCAAAACCGCCATAATACTTTGCAAATCGTACCATTCCATCAAATGCAGCTGAAATTTTATCGCCTCTATTCAAATCAATGTCAATTCCATTGTGCTTTGTACTATCGCGCCAACCAAAGTTGGATGTAATTGCTCCATTAAATGGATTTGTAAAATTATGATGTTCATTGTTTACCAACTCAATGGTTAGTGATGTGTCGCCTTTTAAGGAAGCCACATCTTTCTCCGAAAATAATTTATTTATTTCCCAAATTGCATACACATCAGTGGCTGGAAATGATGAATTGAAAATGGTTTCGGGTTTTATTTCTTTTTGAGAATTAATAGTTTCAATTGCACTATTTATTTGAGAAATTAAATTTTGAGGAACAGTATCCAATTCAAAAAAATAATCAACCAATGAATTTAGTTGTTCTTTATTCATCAATTTTATTAATCCATCTTTATTGAGAGATAAAATTTCGGAAGTAATGAAATTTTCTGTGCTATCATTTTTGCCTACAAACAAAGGCTTTGCAGATAAATGAAAAACAAAAAAAACAGAAACAATAAATAAATAATACTTGCTATTCATAAACGTGTTCAACCCAAAATTAGTAATGTCTAATTTTTTTTTGGGATTGCTAAATTATTCATTTTTATGAAAAAAACAAATGATGATAAAAAAATAAGCAGGAATTAAATAATTCATTTGCTTTTGTAAAATTTCTGCATCGCTTGTCCCGTAGGGACTATATATCGGTAACAAATGGAATCTGTATAAAAATAAGTCCCGTAGGTACGAAATAAATTCATTGGTAAATATCGTCCCTACGGGACTTATAAGTTAATTTTATAATTAACAAAAAACAAATGAATTAAATAGAAGGAATTATTAATTATTTAGTACGCATTATTGCTTTTTGAAGTGGGAAATTTTAGAGTAAAAAACCAATATGTCTTAAAAAACGCTGGAAACCCTTGATTTATCTGTGCTATAGGTATAAATACCTAATTTTAAAAATTAGGTATTTATACCTATAAAAATGTGAAAAGTATATTTTAAATTGCACCACAAATTTTAAGTGTACTATATGATAAAAACAAAAACTATCATTTAAAAATCATTAAAAATTAAAAGCTATGAAACACACTATCAAAATTCTTGGAATAATCTTCGGATTGATGATTATTTCTTTCACAGGCAATGCACAATGGTGGACAACAGGAAATACTATTAATGCGACCAATTTTCTCGGTAGTACCAATAACGCAACTGTAAATTTCCGAACCAATAATATCCAACGGATGACAATTGGAACAACTGGTATAGTGGGCATAAATACTACTTTAGCAAATCCAAACATCACAATGCTTGATGTGAGAGGAGATATAAATTTACAGGCAGGTACTACAGTACAAAACACAGGTTACCGTATAAATGGTCAAGTGGTTTTACAAGTAAAAACCTTGGGTTGTTTGTTTGTGGGA
>JAYTXX010000116.1:0-8926 GCA_043742725.1 Bacteroidota bacterium
TTGGGATACAAACCAGCCGAAAAATATCCAAAAGATAAATTAGCAGAGATAGAAAAATTATTAGCAAATGATGCCGCAGAAAAAGAGCGTTTAGCAAAAGAAAAAGAATTGCAAGCAAAATACGATGCAGCAATAGCAAAAGCAGACAAAGCATTTGGAGCAAAAGATTATACAACAGCAAAATCGGGCTACACAGAAGCATTGGGTTATAAACCAGCAGAGAAATATCCGAAAGATAAATTAGCAGAGATAGAAAAATTATTAGCAAATGATGCCGCAGAAAAAGAGCGTTTAGCAAAAGAAAAAGAATTGCAAGCAAAATATGATGCGGCAATAGCAAAAGCAGATAAAGCATTTGGAGCAAAAGATTATACAAATGCAAAAGCTGGCTACAATGAAGCATTAGGTTTTAAACCAGCAGAAAAATATCCAAAAGATAAAATAGCAGAGATAGATGCGATACTTGCAAAAATGTTGGGTGAAAAAGAACTTAATGATAAATATAATGCAGCCATTGCAAAGGGAGATGGAGCATTTGGAACAAAAACCTATGATGCAGCAAAATCAGCTTACACTGAAGCATTAGGATTTAAACCAGCAGAGAAATATCCGAAAGATAAAATAGCAGAGATAGATGCAATAATTGCAAAATTGTTGGGTGAAAAAGAATTGCAAGCGAAGTACGATGCAGCTATAGCAAAAGCAGATAAAGCATTTGCGACAAAAACCTATGATGCTGCAAAAGCAGGCTACAATGAAGCATTAGGATTTAAACCAGCCGAAAAATATCCAAAAGATAAATTAGCAGAAATTGAGAAAATACTCGCTGAACTTGCTGCTAAAAATAAAGCGGATAGAGAATTGAATGAAAAATACAATGCAGCCATTGCAAAAGCAGATTTAGCATTTGGAACAAAGACGTATGATGTAGCAAAATCAGCGTACAATGAAGCATTAGGATTTAAACCAGCAGAGAAATATCCAAAAGATAAAATAGCAGAGATAGATGCGATATTAGCAAAATTGTTGGGCGACAAAGAATTGGATGCAAAATACAAAGCGGCTATTTCTAAAGGTGATGCTGCATTTTCAACGAAGGATTATGCAACTGCAAAAATTGCATATACTGATGCAGTTGGTTTAAAATCATTGGAGCGTTATCCGAAAGATCAATTGGCACAGATTGAAAAGTATTTGTTTGAAGATGCAAAAAATAAAGCATTGAACGAAAAGTACAATGCCGCTATTGCAAAAGCAGATGCGGCTTTTGGTGTGAAAGATTATACTAATGCATTGCTTTCATATAAAGATGCGCAAACAATTAAACCAAATGAAGTTTATCCACCAACAAAAATTTCAGAGATTAATAAAATTGTAGATGGCTTGGCTCGTGCAAAAGAAAGGGAGCAACAATACAAAGATTTGATTGCCAAAGGAGATAAATTATTTGCTACAAAGGATTACCAGCAATCTAAATCGGCTTTTGAAGGTGCTTTATCATTAAAACCATCTGAACAATATCCAAAAACAAAAATTGATGAAATCAATAAATTATTAAATGTAAAACCAGATGTTCCAAAAGCGATAGTTGAAAATAGTGATGATTATAGAAATGAATTGGTTAAAAAATATCCACAAGGTGTTACCGAAGAAAAAGACAAAGAAGGCAATGCACAAATTTTGAGACGGATTGTTATAAAAGGAAAAGAAGGACACATGTATGTTAAAAAAACAACATCTTTTGGTGCAATTTATTTCTTTAAAGATGGTGTTCAAATTACAGAAAGAGAATTTGAAACTGAAACTGTAAAATAAGTTATAGGAAAAATGTATTCAAGGATGATAAACAAAGCGCTAATACTATTTTTAGCGCTTTGTTTTTTTTATAGTAAAATTTATTCTCAAACCGAAAGTGTTTATTCAAATAAACAATCTTCTACATTTGGATTTACAGTAGGGCTTACAAGTTCAAACTACTATGGCGATTCGATTCATTATGTTTCAGGAATTTTATTCAATGGTGGAGTTGCATTTAGTTTGGCATTAAATGAAAGGTTTGGTGCAAACATGGATTTACTTTATACAGGAAAAGCATTTAAAACGGATTCTCCAATTATAAAATATCGTTATTATTACATTGATATTCCTTTGTATTTACAAATTAATTTGAATGAAAAAATCAGATTGAATACAGGAATTCAATTGTCAAAATTCACTAATTCGCAAGTTTCTACTTTAGATAGTTTGGCAAGTAACGCTACAGGTGTTCATACTCTGAAATATAATAATTTGCGCGATAAAGATTTTAGTTTTTTAATGGGTGCTGAATTTAATATTACCAAAAATCTTTGTGTTGCTGCTCGTTATACAATATCTCAAAATGTATTTTTTGAAAAAAACAAACCATACTTTGGCGTATTTAATTTTTCTTTTAAATATTTTGTTTATCGAAATTATAAGCAATTTTTTAAAACTAAACCAGCAGAGTAAATATATAATTCTGTCAGATTGAATAATTTATTTACCTATTCTTTCATTAAGTAATAGATTAATGTAATTATAAATTAATTAATAGTTTATATTTGAAAGTACAAAAGATAGGCTTAATCAACAATGAAAAAAAATAAAAAGCATAAACAAAACCATAATGTAGTAGCTGAAAATGCTGCAATGTTGGAGTTAGACCAGCCTAACAATGGATTTTTTTTAGAAAATAAAACACTTCAAATAGCAATATTATTAATTGTTTCATTTGCTTTTTATTTCAATACAATATGGAATGATTACTTACTTGATGATGTAATTGTTATTACCAAAAACAAATTCACATTAATGGGCTTTTCAGGCATTTGGGATATTTTTTCGAAAGATACAATCGAAGGATATTCTAGCGTTAAAGGGTTGTTGTCTGGAGGGCGTTATCGTCCGCTTTCACTTGTTACATTTGCTGCAGAAATAGGATTGTTTGGGGCAAATCATCCTGCAATTTCTCATTTCATAAATGTATTGTTGTATTGCGCTGTTGTGTTAATGTTGTTTTTGTTTTTAGATAAATTTTTATTAAAAAAACAACCACTATTAAGTTTCTTATCCGCTTTTTTGTTTGCTATTCATCCAATTCATACCGAAATAGTTGCCAATATAAAAAGTCGAGATGAATTGATGTCATTGCTTTTTACACTTATTGCATTGCATTTGTTTTTTACCTACTTACAAAATCAAAAAGAAAAAAAATATTTAATAATTAGTTTAGTCTTATTTTTCTTATCACTTCTCTCCAAAGAAAATGGATTAATGTATATCGTAATTATTCCTTTGATGCTTTACTATTTTCACAATTACAAATTTAAGGATGCTATTTTAAAAACACTACCATTTTTATTCATCATTCTTTTTTATTTATTTATCCGAACAAAAATTACGGGAATAAAATTAAATTCAAATAATAATGATATAATGAATGCTCCTTATTTATTTGCTCATCCAGCAGAAGCATTTGCAACAAAAATGGAAGTAATGGGCAAGTACTTGTTACTACTAATTTTTCCACATCCCCAATCTTACGACTATTCGTATGCTCAAATTGCATACATCAAATTAAGCAACATCAAATTTCTTATTTCATTAGCCGTAAATGTTTCATTAATTGTTTATGCTTTCAAAAAATTTAAAGAAAAAAACATTTATTCTTTCTCTATCTTTTTTTATTTTTTATCCATTGCTTTAGTTTCCAATTTTCTATTTGATGTAGGAGCACCAATGGGCGACCGTTTTCTATTTCAGCCAAGCATTGCTTTTTCAATAGCAATATCGGCTATGCTTTGTTATTTTATTGAAAAAATAAATTGGCAAACTATATTAGTAAGAAAAATAATTACAGGAGTTTTTATTTCTGCCATATTCATATTATCGGGATTCAAAACAATCAATCGCAATAGTGAATGGAAAAATGAAGATATTTTATACATAGTAGATATTGAAGCTAGTCCCAATAGTGCTCATGCCAATCTAAATGCTGCTGTTTCGGCAAGTAGCATTTCCACAAAAGCGACTAACCCAACTGAAAAAAAAATATGGTTCGATAAAGCTATTGGTTATTATACAAAAGCAATACAAATAAATCCACGTTTTGTAGATGCCTTTGTAAATATGGGAGCCACCTATTTTCTTTCGAATGATTTGGAAAATGCAGCTATGGCTTGGGATAAAGCAAGAGCATTAAATCCTGCAAATCCTCCAGCAAATTATTTTGAAGCTTTAAGTTCATCATTCTGCACCGAAGGAGTAAAATTATATGATAAAAAAAATATTGAAAAAGCAGCAGAATATTACAAGCAAGCTATTAAATACAACCCAAATAATGCTGATGCTTATTACTATTTAGGTGGTACTTTTCTAATGAAAGGAGATAAAGAAAAAGCTCGCGAATTATGGACAAAAGCGTTAGAAATAAATCCAAATCATACAAATGCAAAAGCTTGGCTCACCGAAATTTCTAAAAGCCAATAGCTGTAAAATAAAAAAACACTCGAAATAATTTACTTCGAGTGTTTTTAAATTTTAATTATTTCTATAGAAAAACTAATCTACACCTAATTGTTTCATCACTGCATCACTCACTCCTGTTGATGAGTAGCCACCATCGTGAAATAAATTTTGCATGGTTACCATTCGTGTCAAATCCGAAAATAAAGTGATACAATAGTTGGCGCAATCTTCAGCACTTGCATTTCCAAGTGGAGCAATAGCATTTGCATAATCATAAAAATCGCCAAAACCTTTAATTCCAGTTCCTGCGGTAGTTTTGGTTGGTGATTGAGATACAGTGTTGATGCGCACTTTTTTCTCTAATCCATAATGATAACCAAAACTACGAGCAATGGATTCGAGCATTGCTTTAATATCTGCCATATCGGTATAAAAAGGATAAGTGCGTTGAGCTGCCATATAGGTAAGTGCTACCACGCTTCCCCATTCATTTATTGCATCTAATTTTTTTGCAACTGCTAACATTTTGTGCAACGACATTGCTGATACATCAATTCCTTTTGCAAAATAATCATAGTTCGATTCTGTATAAGGAATGTTTTTACGAATGTTTACGCTCATTCCAATAGAGTGCAAAACAAAATCTATTTTGCCACCTAATACTTCTTGTGATTGGGTAAACAAGTTGGTAAGTTCATCCACATTTGTTGCATCAGCAGGAATAATTTGTGAGTTTGTTTTTTCAGCTAATATTTTTATTTCGCCCATTCGCATTGCAATAGGAGCATTGGTTAACACAAATGTAGCACCTTCTTCGTGTGCTTTCTCTGCTACTTTCCAAGCAATAGAATTTGCATCTAATGCTCCTGTAATAATTCCGCGTTTCCCTTTTAATAAGTTATATGACATAGTTTTTGAAATTTTAAATTCGTTACAAATATAAATTTATTGTTGTTTAAAAGTAGAATTTATTAAAAATAGTAAATAACCGATTAAATATAAAATTTTACATTTGCTTTCATTCAAACAATATGCATCTTTTTTACACACCTGATATTAGTGCTACTAACTATACCTTTTCGGAAGAAGAAAGTAAACATGCTATTCGTGTGTTGCGTTTAAATGTTGGCGATAGCGTTCAATTGATTGATGGAGTAGGAGGTTGGTACGAAGCTACAATTAATGATGCCAATGCAAAACGCTGTTCGGTTGAGGTTACAAAAACAATAAAAAATTTTGAAAAACGTAATTGGAATTTACACATTGCAATTGCTCCCACAAAAAACATGGATAGGCTGGAATGGTTTATTGAAAAGGCAACAGAGATTGGTATTGATGAAATAAGTTTGTTGAATTGCAACAATAGCGAACGTACTATTGTAAAGTTGGATAGATTAAACAAAGTAGCCATTGCCGCTATGAAACAAAGTTTAAAAGCATATTTGCCAACACTAAACGAGTTGATAGATTTTCAAAAATTTATTTCTTCTACAAACAATTTCAATGGAGAAAAATATATTGCACATTGCCATGCACGAACCACATTACCACATTTGAAAACACTTTACACATCGAAACAAGATGTCTTAATTCTTATTGGTCCCGAAGGAGATTTTAGTTTAGAGGAAATAAATTTGGCTATTGGCAATGGTTTTAAAGAAATTAATTTAGGAACGGCTCGTTTGAGAACCGAAACAGCCGCATTATATGCTTGCACAACTCTAACTATTTTAAATCATGACTAACTATTCTTTCTTTAAAAAAATAATTCATTCCTTTTATTCTAAGGATGTTTATTTATTTGTTGGCAAATCAGAAATCAATAAAATAGGTTTCAAATATTTAATTTTATTGATTAGTCTTTTTTGGATTCCCGAAATTATTAAAATACAAGTTTCGCTAACTAATTTTGTAAATAACGAATTGCCACCATTTGTAGAAAAGCTACCATCTATAAACATAACCAATGGTGTAGCATCTTTTGATAAACAATCTCCATACATTGTTTCAGATGATGCAACAGGAAAAGCAATAATGATTTTTGATAATACAGGCGAATACACAACACTGGAAAATACAGAAGCAAAAGTTTTAGTAACAAGCACCAAGGTTGTTTACAAACAAAGTAAATATGAAACGAGAGAATATTCTTTTAAAAACGTAAATCAATTTTCTTTATCACCAGCCGAAATTTTATCGTACTCAAAATGGGTATATTTATTTGTTATTTTGCTATATTTCATAATTGTTCCAATGGCTTTTGTTTACAGGTCTTTTATTGCATTGTGCTATGCTGTTGTTGGTTTGCTATTTCAAGCTATTTTGAAAACCAACTATTCATTTCAAACAATTTATCGCTTATCCATTTTAGCATTTACTCCTGCTTATGTGATAGATAAATTATTTGTTTACTTTGATTTTAAATTTACAGGATGGGCATTTTGTTGTGTGGTGGCTTCTTTGGCGTTTTTATTTTTTGCGCTGAATGTAAACAAGGAAGAAGAAACATTTACAGCAGTTGAATAAATAAAGTTCTAAAAATTCAAATAATAATCTTTCGTTAATTCTTTGTAATCATTGCTATACGAATGACGTTCGTCATTTTCAATCACAATACTATCTTCCGAAAAAGGTTTGTGAATAAATTCAAATCGCATCAATACTCTTTTTTCTGGCTTATCAGCACGAGTGATAACACGTGTAAGTTTTGTTAAGTACAATTTATTTCGTTCAGCTAATTCTCGAAACAATTCACTTTCTTTGGTTGGAAGTATCACATAAAACTTTCCAGTAGGAAGCAAAAGTTTTAAAATTCCGTTTAATAAATCTACAAAAGGTAATTGGTCGGTATGCCGAGCATTGGTACGAGATTCTTCCAAAGCCTTTGATGAATCAACAAAATAGGGCGGGTTGCTTACAATTAAATCGTATTGCTGATTATTGTTTTTTGCAAATTCTTGTAATGAAATTTGATGAACTTCAATTCTGTTTTTCCACTTACAAGCATTTGCATTTTCCGATGCTTGTATAAATGCACCATTGTCAATATCAATTGCATCAATATTTGCACTTGATTTTTGTGCAAGCATCAAGGCAATAATTCCGGTGCCAGTACCAATATCTAATATTTTTTTTGCGTGAGAAGTATTTACCCAAGAACCTAATAAAACAGCATCTGTGCCTACTTTCATAGCACATTTGTCTTGTGTAATTTTAAATTGTTTAAAAACAAATTCTTGATTGGACATAAATTTTCATTTCATTGAAATGAACTTGATAGTGTATCTCAAATGTAAGGTTTTATTTTAAAAAGTACAATTTTTGAAATTTCTGAAAAAGTAAAAAGGTTATTGATACACTTCTTTTCTACTTGCTTTCAATGTATTTATTAAAAGTGCAGCAATAGTCATTGGTCCAACACCACCTGGAACAGGTGTAATATAAGAACATTTAGAAACTACCTCATCAAATTTTACATCGCCTACTAATTTGAATCCTGTTTTTGTTTTATCAGAAACCAAACGAGTGATGCCTACATCAATCACAACTGCGCCTTGTTTTACCATATCGGCTGTAACAAATTCGGCTTTGCCAAGTGCTACAATTAAAATATCTGCTTTGAGTGTATGTTCTTTTAAATCGGGTGTTCTGCTGTGTGTGAGTGTTACTGTACAATTTCCAACTGTTGAATTTCTTGCCATTAAAATACTCATTGGCGAACCTACAATATGGCTACGACCAACAACTACACAATGTTTTCCTGCAGTTTCAATTTTGTAGCGTTCCAATAATTGTAAAATTCCAAATGGTGTTGCAGGTAAATACGTTGGAAGATTTAATGCCATTCGTCCAACATTTTGTGGATGAAATCCATCAACATCTTTTTCGGGGGCAATTGCTTCAATTATTTTTTGTTCGTTAATATGTTTTGGCAAAGGCAATTGAACAATATAACCATCAATATCTTTGTGATTATTTAGTTCTGATATTTTTTGGAGTAGTTCTGCTTCGCTTGTATTTTCAGGTAGTTTAACGAGTGTGGAATTGAAACCAATTTTTTCACAGGCTTTTACTTTTGATGCAACGTATGTTTCGCTTGCTCCATCATTACCAACAATAATTGCAGCAAGGTGTGGAATTTTCCCACCATTTTTTATTATAGTTTCTACTTCAAGCGCAATTTCTTCTTGAATCTGTAATGATATTTTTTTTCCGTCAATTAATTCAGCCATCAAATTTTTTTTAAACTTATAGTTTATAATTTATCAGTTATAACTCAATTTACATTTTCATGTTTTTCAGTTGGCTCATTTGACTCATCATTTTTGCCATTTGTTTTTTATCGCCCATCATCTTCATCATTTTCCTGGTATCCTCAAACTGTTTTACCAGCCTGTTCACTTCCTGCACATTGGTGCCGCTTCCTTTGGCAATCCTG
>JAYTXX010000117.1:0-11675 GCA_043742725.1 Bacteroidota bacterium
TCCTTTTGCTGTTTCTTCCGAAAATATAATTCCAAAATCGTCTGTTGATGAATTAATAGGAGGTCCCAAATTACGAACTACTTTATATACTCCTTCAACGGGTACGCTCGAAAAAACATCTAATCCGCCAAATCCTCCGTGCCCATCAGACGAAAAATACAATGCTCCATCTTTTCGCATATATGGAAATACTTCCGAACCAGCTGTATTCACATCGTCTCCTAAATTTTGTGGAGTGCCCCATTCGTTGCCTTCTTTTTTGCAAACATAAATATCCATTCCACCTTTTCCTCCTGGCATATCTGAAGCAAAAAACAGTAATTGTCCATCATCCGAAATAGTTGGATGTGCAACAGAGTATTCATCATTATTATATTTGAATGATTCAACTTCTGTCCATTTATCATTTATTAAATTTGAAAAATATAATTTGGGGCGATTAACAAATGCTTTGTTTTTTTTGTTCACTATATAATTCACTCTATTTAAATAAATAGTGTTTTGTGAAGGATTGAAACACACAGGACCATCGTGATACTCGGTATTAAAAACAGAAAATGGTTTTATTTTTTTGTCAAAATATGTATTACCATCTTTGTTTTTTAATATGTTGGCTATATAAATATTTAAAAACGGTTGTTCATCCCAAGAGTCTTTATTGTTATTTACCAAATCTTGTTTTCTATCCGAAGTAAATACTAATTTATCTTGAAATAAAACGGGAGAAAATTCGGAGTGCGGTGTGTTTATATTTTCAATCGTGCTAATTTCAAATTGCTGCGTTTTAGAAATCCATAGTTTTATTTCATCTATTGATTTTACATTTTCTTCCCCTCTTTTGTCATCAGGTGAAGCATCGGCATATATGCGAAGTTGTGTTTTTGCTTCATCTATTTTTTTATTGTTTTTTAATACCATTCCATAAAAAAAATGGTCAATCGGTTTCACATCCGATTGCTTCATCAATCGTTCATAATATACTTCGGCTTGCTGATAATTTTTTATTAATCGGTATGAACTTGCAATTTTTTCGAGTGCCTCGGTTGTTTCTTTTCTTTTTAATGATTTTTTGTAAAGCGGAATTGCTTTGGCATATTCATAATTATCATAGTATTGATTGGCTCGCTTTATTTGTGCAAAAGCGGCATTTATGAAGAAAATGAAATATATTATAATTAATAATTGTAGTTTTTTCATAAACAAAAATTCACGCAACAAAAAGTTTTTTCATACTTTATTACTACAAGTATCTTGGAGAAAACATTTTTGATTTATATATACCAAATTCATAGCTCAACATAATTTCGTGACTTCCTCCTCCAACAAGAGCTATTTTATTAAATGCAAAATCAAATGAATATCCTATTTTAAATTTTTCGGTTACATGAAATTGTGCGTATGCCACCATTCCATAGCCATAACGATAGGATGCGCCTAACCACAATTTATTATCGAATAGAAAACTTAAATTCACATCAAAAGAAGATGGTGCGTTTTGTACCGATTTTACAACAAGAGTAGGATTAAAAACTAAATTGTCTGAAACTTCCCAAGCTTTGCTTACGGTAAAAAAGAAATGTGGAGAAAGCGGTGAGTTATCGCCACTTTTAATCGAATTCGTTGTTTCTATTCTTCCATTATATAAGTGGGTTGCACTAAATCCCGAATAAAAAGTGGTAGTATAGTAATACAATCCTGCATCGGCATTAGGAACTAAAATGGAGGTTCGTGTATGTGTGTTATATATATCTGCTTGGTCTTTATAAGTAATATCGTCCCAGTTGTAAACATAATTATAAACTCCAGCTCTTAATCCAAATGATAATTTTCCTTTTCCTAATTTTATTCTATACGCATAGGAACCCATCACTCCAATGCTTTTTTTAGGACCAATTTGGTCAGCAATAATAGCAAGTGCCAAGCCTGCTTTCTTTTTTCTTAATGGTCCGTGAAGTGTTAATGATTCTGTTTTGGGAGCTCCATCTATTCCTGTCCATTGTGTTCTAAAAAATGTAGTTGCCACTAATGCTTCTTTACTTCCCGCATAAGCTGGATTAATAGCCATTTGATTGAACATATATTGGCTATATTGTGGATCTTGTTGGGCAAACAAAGTTCCTTCATTTTTAAAATGAACAAAAACAATAATGATTAATATGGCAATTACTTTTTTCAATTTTTAATTCTTAATTTCATCAGTGTGTTAATTCTATCCAACCTTTATAATTTTTACCTCCAGCTTCCACTACATAAAAATAAGTTGCATCGGGCAGAAGAGCTGTATTTCCCAAACGATTGTTTTTATTTCTTGTTCCATTCCAAACCACAGCAGTATTATCATAATTTTTTCCGTTCCATACTAACTCGCCCCAACGATTAAAAATAGATACTTCATTTTCGGGAAAAGCTGTTATTCCATCAATTACCCAAGTATCATTGTTTCCATCTCCATTAGGTGTAAGTCCTGAATAAAATGTTAATTCAATGGTTACACAACTTACTGCATCTTCGGTTATTGTTACAGAATTTGAAACCGAAAATGTAGTGCTCGTATCTGTTACCGTATAAAAATAAGTTCCTGGAGCAAGATTAGAAACAGTGTTTGTGGCTCCAGCAATTGTAGGCGACCAAGTATAAACCAATACAGTACCCGAATTTGAAACTGCGTTTAATGAAATAGTTCCATTATTGGCTCCTAAACAAGTAGAGTTGGTACTTACTTCGGTAACACTCAATACATTTTCGGGCTGTTGAAATCCTTGTGTTAATGTTTTTATTGTAAATGGTGAACCTGATGAAAAAGTAGGAATAATAGTTTCGCCAACTGTGTAGTCAATAGTTGCTCCACTCGCAAGTGTTCCAGTTCCTCCAGTTGTGCTTAATACTTGGCGCATAGGTGGGCTGGTTTGCACCTGCGATTGTATTTGAAGATGCAATAGCAAAAACAAAAAGCAAACAACTACTATTTTATTAATCAGCATGAGTAATTGTGTAAGTTATTTCAACAGTATATAAAATAAGATATCCTGCTCCTGGAAAAGTATTTTCTTTTGTATTAAATACTAAATAGTAAGCATTAGTATCATTATCAATAGTTATTGTAGTTGCTACTGTTGGAAAAATATGACCACCAGAACCTGATGAACTTACAGTTGCCAATATATTTGCTGCTGTTGCTGCTGATGGGCTTGACATAAAATCGATACTACAGTCGTACGTTGCATTTGCATCATAAAAATGTGGTTTAATTTGAGTAACAATTGCACCATCAGGCAAATTTACATTCATTGCCATTTGCGCAGCAACTCCTACTGTACCACCACTTGCACCAACATAATAGGTTCCATTTCTAACAAGTACATAACCAGTACTTTCATCCGTCTTACTAAATCCAACATTGGAAACAGTATATCGTTTTGTTTTTGCAGTTGAATATTTGTATTCGTTAGCCGCTGGTATTTCAGTATTTCCAACTACTTCTAATTTAGAACTAGGGCTAGTTGTTCCTACGCCTATATTACCACCATTTGTTTGTATTGTCAAATCGGGATATACTCCACCACCATCAGGTGAAGTTTGAATAAATGCAAATGTACTAACGGATGGTACTTGTTCATAACCAAGTTGTAAACCTCTTGTTGTATTATCAGGATCTGTAATTTTTATCTGACCTGTATTAGTTGAAAGTACGGCATCTTTATTTAAAGTTAATAATGTTGATGGAGCTGATGTCCCAACACCTAAATTATTAGCAATATATACATTACCATTGTCCATCAATTCCAATCTTGTTGCAAAACCTTGATTGGTTCCTGCATCGTTATATATTTGTCTAAATTTTAAACCAGAAGCACTACCTTCAACAACATCCCATCTATGAGTACCTGCTCTTCTTACTTCAAAAATGGTAAAATCAGTTGCCGCAACATTTTGATTGTCAAATAAAGTTGTTCCACCAATATTAAGTGCATCGGTTGTATAAGATGGGTTAGCAATAATTACGCTTCCAGCTGTAGGCACCATTTTTATATTTCCATTAGCACCATCAAATGTGAGGTAATTTTGACTTGGTGAGGCATAATGCCATAATGAAAGATCGGCTCCACCACTTGGAAGATACCAAGACCATTTAGTAACTCCTGCAGTAGCAAAACCTAAAACAGATTGAGAAGATGCAGGTGCATCAAGCAAAATCAGTGGATCATTAGAGCCATAAACATACAATTTAGCTCCTGGCGAAGTACTTCCTATTCCTACATTACCCGATGAATTTATTCTCATTCTTTCAAAAGCACTTGACGAACCTCCTGTATTGAATACCAAATCAACAGCATCAGTAGTTCCAATAAAATTAGTTCCTGCTGTGGTTCCCGAATTACCTATTAAACTCCATGCTTGCGAACTAATAGTACTTCCTGAGGCACTTACCATTTGAAAATTTGTTCCATCATATACAAGGGTTACCACTTGTCCACTCAAAATATCATTGGCTGATAAATCCGCACTTGCTTGTTTTTTTATTGTTTTTGCTCCAAGTACTGTACCTGCACTATTGGTAATATTTATTGTAGCTGCACCTGTGTTTGTAAAATTGGCTTTAAAGGTTACCTGTATTCCACTAGTATAGGTATAAACTCCTGGAAAAGTTAGCGCATACGCATTGCCCGAACCTGTGGAAGTTAGCTGTACTTGAGAGTAAGCCGATAATGTGATACCAAATAATAAAATGATTATTAATTTTTTCATTTATTTTATCCTATTTTTTTTCAAGCAATTCTACTTTCTTCTGTAAATCCTGAATTTTTTGTTCTTGTTCTTGAATAGCTTTTATTAATACTGGTATTAAATCAGAATAGTGTACCCCTAACATTTTTTGACTATCTTTTCCTTCTTCAACAACCTCTGGTATTATCGATTGAACTTCTTGAGCAATTAGTCCTAATTTAATATTTTTTACTTTGTCTGACTTTAGATTATATGTAACAGGACGCAATTTCATTATTTCATTCAACCCATATCCAACATTATTAATATTCTCTTTCAATCTTCTGTCAGAAGAAACATTTGGACTGTTTACACAATACAAAGTTCTCCATCGCCAACTTGTTGTTCCCAAATCTTGTGTATTAGTATTATTAGGAATAAAATGATCTGTACATCCCATATAACTTCCTGCAATACCAAAAAAATATTGAGTTGTTGAAGTTCCTATGTATAATTGGGTTCCATCAATTTTTACATTTCCATTCACTTCTAATTTATACGCAGGATTTGATACTCCAATACCTACCTCACCTGTTCCTTGAATTCTCATTAGTTCAGTACTTGTGGTGGTAGAAGTTCCTGCATAAAAAACATGGTCATTTGTAGTTGCTGCAACCTGATATCTTAAAACGCCTGCATTTATTCCCAATCCATAATATTGATGGTCGTTATTTGCTGTTTCAAATAAAACTATTTTTCTGTTTGCAACCGCTGAAGCAAATTGAAGTGGAGCATTTGGAGCAACTGTTCCAATACCAACATTACCGCCCATAACTGCCATTGTGTTAGGATTTGTTATTGAATAGGAAGTATTTGACAAATTAATTCCAAACGAATTTGTAGCAGCAGAACTAGTTGTCATATATGCACCCATAGCTGTTGAATTAGCTGCGGCTGCAGTATTGTTATAGCCAATTGCTGTTGCATTACTTCCACTTGCCGTTACACTTTGTCCAATTGCAATTGCACCATAGCCACTTGCTGTTACACTTTGTCCGAGAGCCATTGAAACTACTCCTGTAGCTTGTGCAATATAACCTACAGCCATAGAACCATAACCGCCAGAGGCAGAAGAACTGTAACCATAAGAAATTCTTGGGGCAATACCACCACCACTACCTATACCTATAATTGCTCCATCTCCGCTAATTCCTAAATCACCGTTTACATTTAATTTATAAGCTCCTGGACTTGAAGTTCCCACTCCAACGTATGTTCCATCGTCATACAAAGTTCCTATTCCTAATACGCTTCCAGAAGGTGTCCAACGTGCTATATAATTGGTTGTTCCACTTCCTGTAATTGCAGAACCTGATGTTACACTTAAATTTCCGCTTGCATCTGCTGATACTACGCCTGGACCTACTAATCCTGTAATTCTTGCATTTCCAACAACATGAAATGCTGTGCTTGGTGCAGTTGTACCAATTCCCACATTTCCTGAATTGTCTATTCGCATGCGCTCATTCAAGTTATTTGTTCCATCTTTTGTTGTAAAAAAAGTAATGGCAGCAGGTAAATCCGTTGAACCTGATGATGCTGCATCTCTAATTGCAACAATACTGGCTTGGGCAGTTGGAGCGGTAATACTTTGGTCTGAAAAGTTTATTCTTCCTATAAATGTTGAAGCCGAAGTTATTGCATCTGCACTTTGAATTGAAAATTTTGGCACACCAGCCTCTCTTATATGAAGAAGCGTTGCTGGTGCTGTGGTTCCAATACCTACATTTACCGCATCTGTGCCTGTACCACCTATTACAAATACATTGTCTGCATCTGCTTGGGCATTATAACCAATTGCGCCTGCTTTGTTTCGTTGAGTGGATACTAACCCTGAATTGTATCCTACAAATGTGTTATTTAATCCCGTTGTTACTGCATTACCCGAACCTTGACCTAAAAATGTATTGAAGTTTCCAGTTGTTAAATTATATGCCGAATTGGAACCCACGCCTGTATTATCGTGCCCTGTTGTGTTATTTCCTCCAACATTTGTTCCTATAAACGTATTACCGTATCCCGAATTTGATGCTCCATAACCTGAATAAGATCCAAGAAATGTATTATTATCGCCTAATGTTGATGTTAATCCTCCACTCAAATGACCAACTAAAGTGTTATCAGACGCTGTTGACATTGATTCTGCAGCTCTATGCCCAACAACTGTATTTCTAACTCCTGTTGTTATTGAATTTCCGGAACCTTGTCCAACACCAAGATTATAAACCCCAGTGGAAAATGATTCACTTCCTTTGGTGCCTATTAAGGTATTATTTGCAACCAAACTTGTCCATCTACTGCCATTGATATATAAGTAACCATCACTATATACATCTTTCCAAGAATTTGAGGCAGCACCTAAACTCAAACTATTATCTATTGTTGGAAATAGTATAGTACCTGCTGAATTTAATCGCATGCGTTCGGTGCTGTTTGTTACAAAGGGCAAATCAAAAGCGGAATTTGTTCCAAAATTTTGAACGGAAGTTACTGTGTTTCCGCCCAAACTCCAAGCCTGCGAAGTAATAGTACTTCCAGAGGCGCTTACCATTTGAAAATTTGTGCCATCATATACAAGGGTTACCACTTGTCCACTCAAAATATCATTGGCTGATAAATCCGCACTTGCTTGTTTTTTTATTGTTTTTGCTCCAAGCACCGTACCTGCACTATTGGTAATATTTATTGTAGCTGCACCTGTGTTTGTAAAATTGGCTTTAAAGGTTACCTCTATTCCATTGGTATAGGTATAAACTCCTGGAAAAGTTAGCGCATACGCATTGCCCGAACCTGTGGAAGTTAGCTGTACTTGAGAGTAAGCAGCATAGGAAACAAAAAATAAAATTATTAAAACTATCTTTTTCATTTATTTAAAACACTTAATTTTTCATTAAATTATTTCAACAATACTTTTCCTAAACCACCTGATGTAGGAGCTGTTAACCAAACACCAATACTTGCACCAACGGGAGGATTTCCAACTGCATCAGCCGAACCAGCAGTAGTACCACTTGTGATACAATGCTGACCTCTTAATATTATTCCATTTGCTCTTACATCCACCACTCCCGAAATTGCCACACGACAAACTGAACCATTAGCAATACCACTTTCATATACCACTCCTATTACGGCTGTGTTACCTTGAGTTGTAGTGGTTGTAAATCCATTGTCGCTCGATGGGTCTGCTATTACTATTTGTCCTACAACTGAAGCAGAACCTGTTTTATTTACAAGTAATATAGTTACTGCTCCGTTTGAAGCTACTGTAGAAGCATCATTTAATCCAACATCTCCATTTACATTCAATTTGCTTTTTGGAGATTTTGCACCAATGCCTACATTTCCAAGACTATCAATAACCATTTTTTCTGTATTGTTGGTTCTAAATCGTAATGAAATATTATCAGTGGTTCCCAAGAAATTTGTTGATGATACTGTTCCTGAATTTCCTGTAATGCTCCAAGCATTTGCCAATGAAGAAACAGAAGCCCAAGCAAGAATACCAGTTCCATCATTACTCAATACTGTATTTGCAGCACCTTGCGCAGCTGGGAATGTTAAGGAATAAGAAGTAGTAGTTGCAGCAGGAGAAATATTCAAATTACCTGAAGTGCTTCCACCTAATCGCAATGCGATGTTGCTTGTAGCACCACTTGCAATGAAATAACCTCCATAGTTAACTGTTCCAGTTCCAGTTGCTGTTCCAAAAACACCATAACCAGTACCTGTAACTGTATTACCATTTTTTTGACCATATAGACCGTATTGAGAAGTTGCACTGGTTGAACTATTTTGTCCATAAACACCATAATTGCTTCCAGAACTTCCAGAAGTTGTTCCCTGAACTGCATAATTGCCTCCAGAACTTCCTGACGCATCAAATGAACCACCATAGTTTGAGCTGGCACTTCCTGTAGCGCTACCAGATACTCCATAACCAGTTCCTGAACCGCCTAAATTACCAGTTTTCTGTCCGTAAATACCATATTGAGCTAAACCACCGCCAGAACTATTTTGTCCATAAACACCATAATTGCTTCCAGAACTTCCAAAAGTTGTTCCCTGAACTGCATAGTTGTTTGATGATGCACCATTTGCCGAGAAGTTTCCACCAACGTTGGTACTTGTGGTACCAGTATTAGATACCGAAGCATTAACACCAATAGCTGTATGCGATGCATTTGCGTTTGCCCCACTTCTCGTTGCATTAATCAAATAACTATTACCACTTCCTGCACCCACTGTAGAAGTAGAAGAAAGCGTTAAGCCACTTCCTGATGTTAATCCATTTGCATTAATGTATTGAGCACTACCTGTGGTTACAGCATTGGCATTTATAACAAAGCCAACTCCAGTTGTAGTTGCATCATCTAATTCCAAACCATTACCAGTATGCGCTCCTGTGAAGTTAAATCTTGCTAAACCACCCGCAGCATTGCCAGTAGAATTTGAACTTATATTTAAAATCTTGCCAGTTTGAGCAGCATTAGTTCCTGTGAGAGTTAATAAATTACCTGTTGTTAAAGCACTTGAAGACATAGTGAATGCATCGCCCGTTGTAACTCCATCAAAAGAGAAATTGGTTGTGTTAGCCGCATGAGCCAAAGTAAGGTTGGCTGTTGGGTTAATTAACTGATCCCAACGCAATAAAGATGCAACGCCTGCGGCAACCCAGCTTAAATTACCGCTGCCGTCATTTTGAAGAAATGTACTTGCACCACCTTGCGAGGCAGGGAATATAATATTATAAGATGTTGTAGAAGCTGCAGGAGAAATATTCAAAAAGCCACCTGTGCTTCCCAATATTTGTAATGCATAGTTATTAGTACCACCACTTGCATAAAAAGCACCACCTACATTGGTTGCACCAGTTCCTGTTGCTGTTCCATAAACACCAATACCTTGACCTGTTCCGGTATTGCCAGATTTAATACCAAACATACCATATTGATTTCCTGTGCCTGTTGAAGTATTTTCTGCATAAACGCCATAGCCACCATTAGCACTGGTTGTGGCTTTCACAGCATAGTTGTTGGTAGCACCGGAAGCGTCAAAATAACCACCATAGTTTGCAAGGGCAGTTCCTGCAGCAGTACCAAATACTCCATAACCATATCCTGAACCGCCTATACTACCACTTTTCTGTCCGTAAACACCATATTGATCAGCAGCACCGGTTGAAGAATTTGTTCCTGAAACTGCATAATTATTACCTGACGCTCCGGAAACATTACCGATAACACCAAAATTGTATGCTGATGCAGCATTTGCCGAGAATCTTCCTCCTGCGTTTGTATTTGTAGTACCAGTATTAGATACCGTAGCATCAACACCATAAGCTGTATGCGATGCATTTGCATTGGCTCCTATTCTGTTTAGCTTAATTAAAAAACTAATACCACTACCTGTTCCAGCCGTTGATGCAGAAGCTAAATTTAATAGTGTACCACTTGTAAGACCGCTTGAAGACATTGTAAACGCATTACCTGTAGTAACCCCATCAAAAGAGAAATTAGTTGTGTTAGCCGCATGAGCCAAAGTAAGGTTGGCTGTAGGAGCAGTTAGCTGATCCCAACGCAATGCAGATGCAGATGCAGTTGCCCAGCTTAAATTACCCGAACCATCATTCTGTAGGAATGTACCCGTACCACCTTGTGCTGTAGGTAATGCCATTGAATAACTTGTAGATGTTACACCCGTTGTTATAAGAACAGTATTGGTATTTGTTGCATTATAAAACCCTAATGAACCATCTTTTGCAGAAGCTCCACCCAAACCACCAAGAGGAATACCTGTTAATATTTGACCTGAAGAATGTAACGGTGCATTTGGAGAATTCATACCAATACCTATTTTACCAGAACTTACTGTAGTTCCGCTACCATTTATACTCGTTCCATAAATCATATTACCAATAGACATTTGGTTGCTACCAGTTGCTGATGGAGCATCAATATCGTAACCGATAATGATGTTATTTCCTCCTGTTGTGATTGCATCACCTGATTGATAACCTAAAAGGGTATTGTTGCTACCAGTAGAATTGGCAAATCCTGCTCCACTTCCAATTGCGGTATTTCGATATCCATTGGAAATAGATGTTGGTTGATTAGAATACAATGCACGATAACCCACTGCCACGTTATCAGTTGACCAGGATGAGTTTCCATTTGCATAAGATTGAGTTAATAAAGCGTCTCTTCCTATTGCAATATTTTGTGAAGCATACGTATTATTTGTTAAGCTACTTGTTCCAATTGCAACGTTATCATAAGAATTATTGACCCTCAAAGCGCCCACTCCAAATGCTACATTAGAACTACCAGCTGTATTGTCACGGAGAGAATTAAAGCCATAAGCTGTATTATTGATTCCGGTGTTGGCATTTCCACTTAATAATCCAAAGAAGGTGTTGCCATTGATATTGTCTATACGACCTGCCTTCTGGCTATTAACCTTAATATTAAAAGGAATATTATCTGTTGTACCTATAAAGTTTGTTCCATCAACAGTTCCAGCATTTCCAGTAATTGTCCAGTGGGTACCTAAATCAGCACCTGTTGCACCAGTGCTACCATTGGTTCCGTTAGTTCCTGTTGCACCAGTTGTTCCTGTAGAACCTGTTGAACCAATAGTTCCAGTTGCTCCTGTATTACCATTTGTTCCGTTGGTTCCTGTTGCTCCAGTTGTTCCTGTATTACCATTCGTTCCGTTGGTTCCTGTTGCACCAGTTGTTCCTGTATTACCATTCGTTCCATTGGTTCCTGTTGCTCCAGTTGTTCCTGTATTACCATTCGTTCCGTTGGTTCCTGTTGCACCAGTTGTTCCTGTGTTACCATTCGTTCCGTTGGTTCCTGTTGCTCCAGTTGTTCCTGTATTACCATTCGTTCCGTTGGTTCCATTAGTTC
>JAYTXX010000118.1:0-12213 GCA_043742725.1 Bacteroidota bacterium
TAAAAACCTATTTACCAGTATGTTTGATAGAAAATCAACCTTCCGATAATTGTGAAATAAACGAAACTAGTTTCGTTTAGCGGAATGTTATGCGTCAGCTGGGGTAGACCCAAACTGACACGAACGACTAACTAATAAATTAAAAAAATGAAAGATGTGAAATACCCAACAGTAGTCTATAAATATAGAAATTGGCTTGAGCCTTTGCACAGAAATGTTTTATTTAAAAATGAATTATACCTATCTTCTCCTAAAGATTTTAACGACCCTTTTGATTGTAGAATACCAGCAAATTTTTATTTACTTGACGATGATTCCAAAAAGGAAAAATACATTTCAAGAATAATCAACAACAACAGAGATACCTTTTTACAACAAGGGCATAGCCTTGATACTCTTTATTCTCAATGTATGACCCGTCTTAAAGAAAATATCAAAGAAGAGCAAGCTAAAAACGAAAAAAACCATTTTGAACAGCAAGATGAAAGATATGGCATAATTTCTTTTGGAACAAGATGGAGTATAAACTTAATGTGGGCGCATTATGCTAATTGTCATTCGGGATTTTGTGTTGGATTTAAAGAACCTTATATGAGTAGTGGAAAAATTGGAGGTATGGGCGGACAGGTTTCTTATCCAAAAGAGTTTCCCAAAGTTGACCCCAATGAAGAATATATTAATGATGAAGAGTTTATGAAAAGTGTATTTCGCGAAACACATACAAAAGAAAAGAGATGGGGTTATGAAAAAGAATATAGGGTCGTAAAATATTTTGAAGGTGGTGCAACAACTAATGAACGAATTGTTAAAATTGATGATTCTGCATTTGAAAGTATTTCACTTGGGTTGTGGTTTCCTGAAAGTGAAATTCAATGTGTCTTAAACTTAGCCAAAGAAAAGCAAATTCCTGTTTATAAGATGCAGAAACGACAACTTTCATTTAAACTTTATAGAAGGAAAATAAATTAAAACTTACAGAACCATTGACAACAAAGGAAGAAAGCCGTAAAATTTTACGAACGCTCCGAACGAACATCGGTAACACATCACGCCTCGCAATAAATGGTATGAAGTTGGGAATAAATAATTTGGTTTTTCGTTCCATATAAGTATAAAATAGTTTCGTTGCAAAATCAATTTTTTTCTCTGTGTTCTCTGTTTCTCTGTGGTTAATTTTTCCGTTGCGTACTCTGCGGTTAAAAAAAGAGATTCTTCTCTGCGTTCAGAATGACAAACACACTCATCACTCATAATTCATAATTTTTTTTTCTCTGCGTTCTCTGCGCCTCTGCGGTAAAAAATAAGTTCTCGATACATTTTTCTGAAAAAGAAAAACACTCGAACAGACGCTACTCAAACAAATTGCGAATTTTGCCGAAATGAAAAAGAACATTACAGACAAAAAACTATTTCTTTTTTTTCTTACTTTTTTCGTGCTTTATAATAGCATTACTTTCGTTGCTGGTAGGAGTAATATCGTGTGGGTCGTGATAAAGTTTATCTTTTTCATCTTTCTCGTTAATAGCATTTAAGTCTGTTCCGTAATTCCATTTTCCGTGTTTAAAACCAAAACCATCGTAGCTCATATCGCTGCAATAGTATTGAAATTGTCCTTCCAGTTGTGGTTGAGTAGGAGCAAGGTGGTCGAAAATAATAGAATCTTTTTTTGTGCTAAATTTTAATGACATGGTGCAAGAAGCCGAGTATTCAAAAATAATACGCTTTGGATATTTTTTTTGAAAAACAAAAATATCAGCACCAAAACGTGGAGTTCCATTGTTATCAAAGGTTAGCACATCAATAATTTTTTTTTGCGAAAATTTATCATTCATATCTCTGGCTAATAGTGTGTAATAGGTTTTGCTTTTTGTTTTCTTTAAAATGATTTTGTAATACAACATTCCAAACCATTTTTTATTATCGGTAATGGCATTGTCGGGATTTTTTATTTCTGCCGATTTATCTATCAACGGAAAAAGTTGTATCACTTCTGTTTTTTGTTTTTTAAACAAACCTGCTTTTTTTATTTCCAAAAATTTCGATTGAATAAAACCAAAATATTCTTGTGTTTCATCATTTTTAGGCACATTCCAGTTGATGATTCTAAATTTTTCATCAGAAGATTTTAACACCGCCATGTATTTTTTCAAGGAATCAAATTCATAGTTAAATGAATTTGGTGTGTTCAAAGCTTTTTCAAAAGTGCTTATCAATTCCTGATTTAATTCCTGTTTTGTTTTGTCGTTTTCGGATGTGAAAAGTTTTTGGCAAATACTTACCATTGTACTTTGGTAAGTATTCAAAACATTTTTTTCTTCAATGCTTTGCGCTACACAAAACATTGAACTAAAAATAAAAAATAGTAAAACATATTTTTTCATACCAGCACCCGAAAGGTTTATAAAGTTACTTATTTACAACGAAAATACGATTACTTTATTTTGTAAAAAAAATGCCACTCGATTATCGAATGGCATTTTTATAATTTTTTAGGAATAAATTATAAATGTAAATTTCCTTTTTTTGCTAAAAGTTCTTCTTTGCTTTCTCTCCAATTTTCATCATCCACACAGCAATCAACAGGACAAACTGCGGCACATTGTGGTTCATCATGAAAACCTACACACTCGGTGCATTTATCGGAAACAATGTAATAAACATCCATTGCTACTGGTGTATGTGGAGCATCGGCTTCTGCTGATATTCCACTTTTAGAAGTAAACATTCCTTTTAATGAAGTTCCATCAGCAAAGCGCCATTCGTTTCCTCCTTCGTAAATTGCATTGTTAGGACATTCGGGCTCGCAAGCTCCACAATTAATACATTCTTCAGTAATTTTAATTGCCATTGTTGTACTTTGTTTTTGTTAGTTTTGCTAAAAATATAGCGCAAATATACTACAAAGCAATTAATAAAAGGGTTAGAATTTTATAAAAATGATACTAGATAAACGAATAAAAGCCTTTGTGATATTGGGGAAATTTTTGAAACAATTTTCAAAAAATGCCGAAGTACAAAAAGAGAATTTTCTAAATCCCACTTTTTACAATGATTTGGAACAATTAATAAAAACAGTGCACATTCACAATGCTTGGTTTACCGAAGATAATGTGAGAAATGCAATTGGCGCTATTGCAAATAGTTTAACCGAAGAAGATTTAATTGCTTGGATTGCAACCTATATTCATCAATTGGAAAAACAACATACACCCAAAAATATAGCGGTGATAATGGCTGGAAATATTCCAATGGTTGGCTTTCACGATATGTTATGTGTGCTTGTTTCGGGAAATAAATTTGTAGGAAAACTTTCTTCCGATGATAAATTATTGTTGCCATTTATTGCTAAACTACTTATTGCAATTGAACCCGAATTTCATAATTTAATTGAGTTTACAGAACAGCAATTAAAAAACATAGAAGCTGTAATTGCAACAGGAAGTAATAATTCGGCTCGCTATTTCGACTATTATTTTGGAAAATATCCGCACATTATTCGTAAAAACAGAAATAGTGTGGCAGTTCTTACAGGTGCTGAATCTACTGAAGAATTGGCTATTTTAGGAAATGATGTGTTTCAATATTTTGGTTTAGGTTGCCGAAATGTTTCTAAACTATTTGTTCCAAAAGGATATAATTTTAATACTTTTTTTGAATCTATTTATGAATTTCAAAATATTGTAAACAACAATAAATATGGAAACAATTACGATTATAACCGCACCGTGTATTTAATGTCGAGCAATCCAACTTTGTTGGATAATAATTTTTTATTGTTGAAAGAAGATTTAACTTATTCATCGCCAATTGGTGTTTTGTTTTATGAATATTACGATGATTTAAAATCATTGAACCAACAATTGGAAAACGACAAAGAACAAATTCAATGTATTGTTTCTAAAAGTTCTGAAATAAAAAATGCACTATCATTTGGCAAAGCACAATGTCCTGCACTTGTTGATTATGCTGATGGTGTGGATACTATGAAATTTTTAGTAGCGCTGAAATAAAATTATTTTTTAGGCGCATTTTTCTTACCAAACAAATGTTTTCTGTTTTTCTGATTTTGGTGCTTCAGCATTTTTGCTTGATGTTTCATCACTTTTTTATTCTCTTTAATTTCCGATGCGCTTGGTTTTGTTTTTGAATGTAAAAATGGATTGTATGGTTTTTTGCTTCTGCACGATTGAAAGCCAAAGCTTGCAACAGCTAATAAACACACACAAAAAGTAATTCTAATTGATTTAAACATAGCACAAAGATATTTGTATGATTAATTTGTGTTTTGTTCATTCCAAAAAATTACCAACGAGTTTTTAAACAATTTAAAATAAACCTTTAATTTTTCTTTTCCGTCTTTTTTTCTTTGTTGTTTTCTTGTAGTGCGATTTCGAAGCGTAAAAATTTTCGTTTCCTTTTTTTATTTTCTTCTTCTTGTTTTTTGTAGGCTTTGTTTCCTTTTGCAAGTATTTTGCTGTTTTCATTTTGCTCTTGCTTACTTGTTTCAACTCTTGCATCCCAATAAGGATTGCCTGTTTGAGAATAACTATTTTCTACAATACATAATAGTGATAAACAAAATATATAACCAATAAATTTTTTCATCAAATAGGTTTAAAACATTATGTTAATTTTGCCTTTCATCTATTTTTTATAACGCAATGTTTTTAAAAAGATACAAATATTTGTTTTTTTTGTTGGCTTTGTATTCTTGTGCCAATAGGGAAGAGAAAAAAGAAAAAATAACATTTGCCGAACATATTGCTCCAATTATTTATAAAAACTGTACAACTTGTCATCGTACTGGCGAAGCTGGACCATTTAATTTAATTACCTATCAAGATGTTTCGTCAAGAAGTAAGCTAGTAAAGTTTGTTACCAAAACTCGCTTTATGCCACCTTGGCCCGCAGATGCAACCTATTCTCATTTTATTGATGAAAAAGTTTTATCGCAAAACGAAATTGATTTAATTGCTCAATGGGTAGATGAAGGTTGTGCAAAAGGCGATTCAACAAAGCTTCCTAAAGTGCCTGTTTTTCCTATTGGTTCGCAACTTGGCAAACCCGATTTAATAATTAAGTTTAAAGAAAAATATAAAATAAAAGGTGATGGACAAGATCGTTTTTTGTTGATGCGTGTTCCTTACGAAATTCCGAAAGACCAATATATTAGCACTATTGAAGTGGTTCCCGATAATAAAAAATTGGTACATCATGTGAATGCACAATTATTGAGTTATGATTTTGATAAACGGAATGATGTTTTCAAAGGCAATGTGGTGGTGGATGTGAACGATTATCCAACAATTTTAGAAGCCTACAAAAAATTAGATTTACCAAATGACGATGGCAGTTTTCCAATGCTAACGTATTCCGTTACCAATTATTTACCTGGTGTTACACCACCTATTTATCCCGCAGGAATTGGTGGTTTTAAATTGACTCGCAAAGGCGCATTGTTTTTAAAAGATATTCATTATGGTCCTTCAAGAGTAGATACAACCGATGAAACAACATTTAATGTATTTTATTCAAAAATGCCACCACTGCGTCCAACAAAGGAATTACAAATGGGAACTTATGGCGTTTCTTCCATTGTTCCGCCATTGGTAATTCCGCCAGATACAATTATGAAGTTCACTTCGCAATATACTTTACCTATTGATATTTCAGTATTAACAATTAATCCACACATGCATTTGCTTGGCAAAAATTTTATTGCTTATGCTGTTACTACAAATGGAGATACTATTCCGATGATAAAAATTAACAAATGGGATTTTCGTTGGCAATATTTTTATACGTATAAAAAAATGTTGAAAATTCCGCAAGGTTCTACCATTCACGTTGAAGCCATTTATGACAATACTCGACAAAATCCCAACAACCCTTTTTCTCCACCTCGCTTGGTTGCTGAACGAGAAGGAAGTATGCGTACCTCTGATGAGATGCTGCAATTCATCATCACTTATTTACCTTATCAACAAGGTGATGAAAATATAAGTTTGGAAAAGTAATTTTAAAAATTAATGTTGGAAACTTTATAATCAAAAAATGTTTCCGTAGTTTTGCCCTCCAAAATTTATTGTATGCATTTAAACTTCCGTTTTTTAATTGTTGGAGTAATTTTATTACTCATCGATTGGTATTTTTATCAAGCTGTGGTTACTGTATTAAAAGATAGTTCAAGCAACAGAAAAACTGTTGTAACTTATGTTTATTGGGGTTTTACTATTTTTTCATTTCTTGTTTTATTAACTCCAGTGCTTTTTAATTTTTCGCAACTACCAAAATTTGTTCGAGTTTATTTATTTGCAGTAGTTGTAATTGTGTTGTTATCAAAACTTATAGGCTCACTTTTTATTGCAGTAGATGATATTATTCGTTTGTTTCGTTGGATAGGTAGTTTGTTTGTAAAGCCTTTGTTGGCAAGCAATTCTAATGTGCTGGTTGAAAATTCGGGGGGGATTTCTCGTTTGAAATTTCTAAATTATATTGCATTAGGAATGGCTGCATTTCCTTTTTCTGGATTCATTTATGGAATGATAAAAGGTGCATTTGATTATCGAATTCATAAAGTAAAAATTGTTTTACCAAATTTGCCAGCAGCTTTCAATGGCTTACGAATAGTGCAAATTTCGGATATTCATTCGGGAAGTTTTGTTTCAACCGAGCCATTGGAAAAAGCAATTAAATTATTAAATGAACAAAATGCTGATATTGTTTTTTTTACGGGAGATTTGGTAAACGATAGAGCAGAGGAGATGAAACCTTTTATGAATGTGCTTAATAAAATAAAAGCACCAATGGGAGTTTACAGTACACTTGGAAACCACGATTATGGCGATTATACAACTTGGGATAGTCCCGAACAAAAAGCACAAAATTTAGAAGATTTAAAAAATACTCATGCACAATTGGGTTGGAAATTAATGATGAACGAACACGTTGCTTTGCAAAAAGGTGAAGATAAAATTGCGTTACTTGGAATTGAAAATTGGGGAGGAAATTTGAATTTCCCAAAATATGGCGATATGAAAAAAGCATATACAGGAGCAGAGCAATATCCTGTAAAACTGCTTCTTTCACACGATCCATCACATTGGGAAAAACAAGTTCGATTGGAATATAAAGACATTGATATTACCTTTAGTGGACACACACATGGTTTTCAATTTGGTATTGAAATACCTGGTTTCAGATGGAGTCCATCGCAATATGTTTACAAAGAATGGGCAGGACTTTACTCACAAGACAATCAACATATTTATGTAAATAGAGGATTAGGTTTTTTGGGTTATCCAGGAAGACTGGGAATAATGCCAGAAATAACAGTTATGGAACTTTATAATTCTTAATTTTTATGGCAGACGCACTTAAAGATATGTTCAATAAAAAATTCTATGAGCAATTAGCTTTAGAATTTAATAAGGTTGATAAACAATTTCATCCTACAAAATTTACGCAAGATGTTTTGAAAGGTATTGATGAACTATCGTTGAATCAGCGAATGAGAAACACTTCTGTTGTTTTAAAAAAACATTTGCCAAGTGATTATAAAAAAGCAATTGAGGTAATGAATGAAGTTGTTCCTCATTTTAAATCGCATTACACATCGTTTCTTTTTCCCGATTTTGTTGGCTTGTATGGACACAATGATTTTAATACTTCAATTCAAGCATTAAAATATTATACACAATTTAGCTCATCAGAATTTGCTATTCGTGAATTTTTGAAACGTGATTTTAATAAAACTATTAAAATAATGTACAAATGGGCAGAAGATAAAAACCATCATGTAAGACGATTGGCAAGTGAAGGAAGCCGTCCTCGTTTGCCTTGGTCATTTAATTTAGTTGAAATTGCAAAAAATCCAGAATTTACAAAACCCATTTTGGAAACATTAAAACAGGACAAAGAATTGTATGTGAAAAAATCAGTTGCCAATCATTTGAATGATTTTTCAAGAATCAACCCCGATTGGATGCTGAAATTTATAAATACTTGGGATAAAAAAAATGCAGATACTGCTTGGATAATAAAACACGCAAGTAGAACATTGATTAAAAAAGGACATCCAGAATCACTTGCTGTATTTGATTTTGAGAAGAATGCAAAAATACAGTTGAATAATCTGAAACTTAATAAATCAAAAATTAAATTAGGAGAATCACTCGAATTTAGTTTAGATTTAATTTCCGAAAAAACGAAATCGCAAAAATTGGTGGTTGATTATGCCATTCATTATTGTAAAAAATCAGGTGAATTATCTCCAAAAGTATTCAAGCTAAAAGAATTGAATTTAAAGCCAAAAGAAGAGGTAAATATTTCTAAAAAACATCCATTTAAAGATTTTTCTACCCGAAAACATTATGCAGGAAAACACATTCTTGAACTAATGATAAATGGAAAATCAATGCAGAAAATCGAATTTTACCTTTCACTTTAAAATCAGCAATTCAATTTTGTGAAATCAAAATCAGTTCAAATACTACAATATGTTTTTTTATTAGCAGTCGGAATTGCTTTGTGTTGGCTGTTTTTCAGAAATTTTGATTTTGTTGAACTAAAGCGAGTTGTTTCTACTGGAAATTTTTATTGGTTTTATTTGGTAATGCTTATCTCTGTTTTGGTTTATGTTTTTAGAGTGTTGCGTTGGCAAATGCTTATTAAAACAATTGGTTATGAAACAAAATTTTCAACTACATTCTCTGCTTTATCTATTGGCTATTTTGTAAATTTTGCATTGCCACGTTTTGGCGAAATTACACGTTGTCTTTCTGTAAAAAAACAACACGATATTCCATTTATGGAATTGCTTGGCACTGTAATTATTGAACGCGTAATAGATGTTGTAAGTTTAATAATAGTATTGCTACTTACGCTTATTTTACAAGCCAATCAAGTACTTTCATTTTGTAAACAAAATATTTTTGAGCCTATTTATAATGGAATTATTTTAAAACTATTGCAAGGAAATATGTTGGTTTATGTGGTTCTTTTTTCATCTGTTTTAATAATTATACTTTTGTTTTTTTACTTCCAAAAATATCTTCGCACAAAATATCCAAATTATATTTTACAATTCATCAAGGGTTTAAAACAAGGATTAGCAAGCATTGCAAAGCTGAAGGATAAAAAATTATTTTTGCTCTACACTTTTTTTATTTGGTTGTGTTATTACTTAATGACATTTTTTTGGTTTTTTGTTTTCAGCGAAACTTCTGCTTTATCATTTGGTGCTTGTTTAACTATTTTAGCTATTGGAAGCGTTGGACGTTCCATACCAATTCAAGGCGGTGGAATGGGAGCGTATCATTTTTTAGTAACACAAGTAGTGATGCTTTATGGTGTTTCCGAAATGTTTAGCAAAACACTTGCAACGCTTATTCATGCTGGGCAAACATTCTTTACGTTTGCAATGGGTTTGGTTGGATTTATAATCTTTTTTATTAATTATTGGAAAAATAATTATTCAAAATAACCTACACAATATTATTCCAATTCTTCCGTTATACAAGCCGAATATTTTTGTTTACTTTGTATAGATGAATTTTAAAAAAGTACTATTTCTCATTTCATTTTCTTTTTCTGTTTCATTTGTTTTTGCACAAGTTGGAGGAAACAATACATTTGAATTTTTAAATTTGCCAATATCAGCAAGAGTTTCAGCGCAAGGTGGCAATCTTATTTCGGTGCGAGATGGTGATTTGAATGTAGCACTTGTAAATCCAGCTTTAATAACCGATTCTATGGATAATAATGTGGCATTGAGTTTTGCCAATTATTTACCAGGTGTAAATTATGGTTATGCGGCTTTTGCAAAAAAGTTTAATAAGCTTGGAACATTCACTGCTGGCATTCAATATATAGATTACGGAAGATTTACTCGTGCAGATGAATATGGCAATACTGAAGGAACTTTTGGAGCGAATGAAAGTAGTTTAAATATTTCCTATGCTCATAAATTATTGGATTCAAATTTAATAGTTGGAGCTACATTAAAAACAATTTATTCTGCATTAGAAACCTACACAGCTTTTGGTTCAGCAATAGATATTGGTGCTGTGTATGTTCGTCCTAAAAAAGAATTTGTTGTTGCATTAGTTATAAAAAATATTGGTTATCAATGGAAACCTTATATTTCGGGCAATAGAGAGAAATTGCCATTTGAAGTTCAAATAGGATTTTCTAAAAAACCAAAACACATTCCTTTCAGATTATCGGTTACGTATGAAAATTTGGAAAAATGGGATTTGACATACGAAGATCCAGCAAATCCAACACTTACAGTTGATCCATTAACAGGCGAAACGATTACACAAAATAAATACAAAGTATGGGGCGATAAGTTTATGCGCCACATTGTTATTGGCGGAGAATTTATTATTACCAAGAATTTTTTCTTGCGAGGTGGTTATAATTATCAACGAAGAAAGGAATTGAAAATTCCTGAAAAACGTGGAATGACTGGGTTTTCATTTGGTTTTGGTTTTCGTATTTATAAGTTTCATTTTAGTTATTCTCGTGCCGTATATCATTTGGCAGGCGCTACCAATAATTTCTCTATTAGCTTTGATATCAATAGTTTTTATTCAAAAAAATAATCTGTAATATTGTGCAATACCAATTTATAGTATTGTATGTCAAAAATTACGATTGCCATTGATGGCTATTCATCTTGCGGAAAAAGCACATTAGCAAAAGCTTTGGCAGCTCATTTGGGCTATGCTTATGTTGATTCGGGAGCCATGTATCGTTGTGTAACATTGCAAGCTTTGCGCAATGGTGTTGTAAAAGACCATAGTTTTTTACCTGCTGATATTATACGATTATTGCCAGAAATCAATCTCAGCTTTCATTTTAATCCACATACAAAATCTTCGGATACATTTTTAAATAATGAAAATGTAGAAAAAGAAATTCGACAAATGATTATTTCTGAAAATGTAAGTAAGATAAGTTCCATTCACGAAGTACGAATAAAAATGATTGACATACAACGTGAATTGGGCAAAAACAAAGGCATTGTGATGGATGGAAGAGATATTGGTTCTAATGTTTTTCCTGATGCCGAGTTGAAACTATTTATGACTGCCGATACCGATATTCGTACACAGCGTAGGTTTGATGAACTTTCTTCAAAAGGACAACACGTTTCATTCAATGATGTAAAGTCCAATTTAATTAGTCGTGATTATGAAGATACGCATCGAAAAGAAAATCCATTGATACAAGCCAAAGATGCTATTGTGCTTGATAATTCGGAACTTACACGCGAACAGCAATTAGAATTTGTATTAAAATTAATTAGCGATTTTAAAATAGAAACCAATTAAAAACTAATTAATTGTTTTAAGCACTTCTTCTACTGTTTTTGCAGTATCAAAATACGAAACAATTTTTTGAAGCACATCATCTACAATTGAATCGGGGCAAGATGCTCCGCTTGTGAGAATAATATCAACAGGAAATTTTTGTGGTAAATAATTATCAGTTACCAAATGTTCGTGCTTTTCAAAATCAAAATGATTGATTCTGTTTTTCGATACAATTTCTTTTGAAGAAGATATAAAATAAGTAGGTAATTTTTTTTCACAAAGTTCCACAATATGCGATGTGTTTGAACTATTGTAACCTCCTACAACAATTGCTAAATCAGCATCCAGCTCAAGCAATGCATACGTTGATTCTTGATTTTCATTAGTGGCATAACACAATGTATCACGTGTATCTGCAAAATGATTTTTCAAATCTGTTTCACCAAATTTTTGAACCATAATGTTTTTAAAATAATCGGCAATTTCTTGTGTTTCAGTTGCCAACATTGTTGTTTGATTGATTACGCCAACACGTTGCAAATCGGTTGACGGATTAAAATTTTCAGAATATTTTCCTTTAAATGTTTTTTCAAATTCGTCTAAAGAAATTTTCCCTAAAATAAATTCTCCTAATATTCGTGATTCGAAAATGTCTTTAATAATAATAGATGGAGCATTTTGTTCGCTTCTAGAAAAAGTAGCTCTTGTTTCTTCGTGCTTATTTTTTCCATGAATAATGATGGTGTATTTATCTTCGCCAAGCTTTTCCGATTTTTTCCAAACCCTTTCCACAAAAGGGCAAGTAGTATCATAATTGCGAACTTCAATACCAATTTTTTTTAAGTCACTTTCAATTTTTAATGTTGTTCCAAATGCAGGAATAATAACAATA
>JAYTXX010000119.1:0-5988 GCA_043742725.1 Bacteroidota bacterium
TTCAACCACATCCTTCCTTTTTCCGCTATGTGATAAGCTCCATTGGCATCTGCATCTTTCGGCAATGTGCTAATACCTTTCCGGCTATCATAAAATTTTCCTTCGCTATTCATCACCGGAGAAATAAGATAATCCACTTCGCTATTGCTAATGCTGTTGCGCATTTGCAGGGTAAGTTTAAACAGGCGCAACAATTCTTCATAAAATTCTTTTTTATTTATTTGTTCAATTGCTGCAATCATGCTGTTTCCATCGCCATAAGTTATTTTATGCTTGCCAAACAAATCTTCAAATTGTTGGGTGAGGTTTATTTCTTCATTATCCCATTGATTGTTTTTTGTGGCATTGCGGAAAGTGTTTATTCTTTCTCCATAACTACATATTATCCAATTGTTTTTTGTGCCTTCGGCTTTTGCATTAAATTTAGAATAATCGTCCACTGCAAATTCAAAATAATTTTTTGAGCTGTTAAATCGTATGCTTTTAAAATTATCGAAAAACGATTTTGCTTTTGGTATGCTTTCATAACGGGTGTCGAATAAATTTACAAAACCTGTGGTAGGGTCAATTTTACTGGTGTTCCAGGCAGGTACATAAAACAGGAAGCCCGATTGTTTGCCCATTTCTTTAAAACTTTTAAACTTATTGGTAAGCTGCAAGGCATTGTACAATCCGCCTGCTTCGCCATGGGCTTTGTCTTTAAACACCAAATAGTTGAGTTTATCAATCAACATTTTTTCCAATTTCTGATACACCTGTTTTTCAACTTTAAATCTTCCCCGTTTAAACCCTGTGTTTAAATCTTCCATCACTACTATGGCATTGTGCTCCACCATCATTCTCGCTATCTTATGCACCACCTGCGAAATGTAACCTTCCTTCAATTCTTTAATATTTTCAATCACTCCCCAGTTTTCGCGTGCTTCGGCTCGTTCATCTTCTTTTGTTTTTAATAATGTATGATAAGGCGTTTCGATATTGTATTGTGTATTAACAATGCTGTTCAGCGATTCCTGTTTTAAAATTTCACCTTTCTGATTGATGAGCGTTAGGTAAATCAAATGTCTTTCGCCCCTGTCAAGCCCTATAATGTTTACATCAGGATTTTTTTTCAGGTAATTTAAAACATTATAATTGATGTAATCATTTCCTGTAGCTTTAAAATTAATGGTTATAGGAACGTGAAACTGAAATTTATCTTCGGTGTAGCGTTTGTCTTTGATTAAATCGTATTTGAAAACACTTTGTTTTTTAGTGGCATTAGGATTTTTATTTTCAATAGGTTCATTGGCTTTGTGTACAGTAAGTTTGTCAATTGACTTTTTGCGATAAAAAATTTCTGCCTGTCCATTTAGTTTATACATTACATCTTTCAGATTTTCTGAATCAAACAAAGCTTTCCAATACATGGTATGCATATTTGGCTTGCCTTTGCTGTAGGATGAAAAATCTTTGTTGTGTAACTGGAAGAGGTAAAGTTTGCCATCTTCAACCAATTGATTGATGTATGCTTCATCAATATCTGTATAGCTGATAGAATATCCCTGCGATTCAACTTCCCTGTAAAAACCATCAATGGTTTCATAATATTTTGTTTCCGAAAAATTAAATCCAAAGTTGTTCCATTCAGGATGTCTGTTGATAGCAGATTTAAAAAAATCAATCATTTTTCTACAATCATTCACATTGAAATCCATCTTTTCATAACCACTTTGTGGTTCACCTCCTTTGGTATGAGTTCCATGATTTCTTATTTTTAATATTTCTTCATCTGGCTGATAAAATGAAATATTCTTATTGCTGAAAAATACTTTAGGTAACATTTTGCTTGCTCCCGGTAATAGTTTATAATTAATTTTTGAATACCTTTTCTCGGAGCTTGCAGGTGGTATTTTCCTGAATATTTTATTGTGGTTTTTATCCATTATACCCAAATAAAAGAGGTTATCTTTTTTTAGCAATATGGAAGTATTGGCTTCTTCTTTATTTACATCCCAACCATCAAGCAAAGTGCTGTTCTCAAAATTCAATTTGAATTTCTGAATGCTGTAAGGTTTTTGAGTAGCGAAGTTGCGCACCTTATTATATAAAGTAATGAGCAGTTGCAGTTGTTTGTAATAGATTTCAAAGTAACTGTAAAAATTTTCATCTTTTTCTAATGTGCTGTCATTGGGCAATGCCAAAGGTTTAATAAAATGGAGCAATTCCATCATGCTGTCTAAAAATGCTTTTATATCATCAATCGTTTTTTTCTCTTGGTTCAACTTTTTGTCTTTTGAATAATCAGTATTTAATAATCCCTGTATGCAACTGTATTTAGCTTCTATGTTGGAAATTAAATCAAACTCTTTATCATCTTCCTGTTTCTTTTTGGCTTTGAAATGATTTTTAAAATAATCTGCAACAGGATGTGTATGCTCTTTCAACTCTTTTAGTGCATCATTTTCATTTCGGTATGCAAAAAGAGCTTGCTCTATTTCAGCTATGCTGAAGTATGATTGTTTCAGAAATTTTTCTTTTGCTTCTTCTTGTTTATTGCTTATGCCTTTTTTGCCTATTACTAATTTTTGCATATAAGCATATTCCAAAGCTGCTTTAATTATTCCCCAGTTATCAAACAAAGCTTGTGAAATATCGGTAATGGCTTTGTCGTTGCGGATATATATTTTGTTTAAATCGCATAAAGCTAAATCAGCCAACAATTCTTTTGATTTCTCCAAAACATTTTCTGGTTCATCTTTATCTTTCTGTTTAAAAGCAATCAGGCTTTCACGGTAGTAATTATTAATGGCTTCCAATACTTTCTGGCTTGCAGTTTTTCCATCCTTTTCATTATCATCTTCAAATGCATCAGGCAAAAAGGAAATACTTTCTCTGTCGCTTAAAATTTGTTTGTATAATATTTTTAGTTTAGGTATTCTGTTTTTCTTTTCCTGTTTTTGATTGTATTCTGTATTTATGTATTCATTCAATCCTTTAATTTTCTTTTTGCCTTCCTCAGCCGTTCTGCCTCCAATAATCAGGTTATATACGTCAATTTGTTTTTGAGTAAGCACATCGTTGTAATAATTCAGTTCAAATGCTTCGTCAATATTTTTAATATTCAGGTATTCTTCAATTTCTTTATACAGTAGTTTACATTTTTCTTTTAATTCTGGTATTTCTTTTACCTTTTCAAAAATTCGGATATTATCTAAAAACTTCGGTAAGTTCTCGTGTACCAAACGAAAAGCAATTTCAGTAGCATTGCCTTTGTCGGTGTACATATTCTTTCTGTTTTCGTGAAAGCCTGTAAAGTAAGTGGTAAAGGTTTTGAATTCATCCACCAGTTTTTTATCTTCAATGGATAGAACCCAGTCATTCAGCAATTCTGTAAAAAGTTCTTTTTTATCTATTTTAGAAAATATCTCGGATGCCTCACCTGTTTTAAATCCTTTCGCTATTTCTTTTCTCAATTCAGTCTGTACTTTTTCAAACTCTTTTTTATAACTGTCTTCTTTCTTTTTTTCGGATGAAGCGTAATATAAATTTTTAAACTCTTCGAGTCTAGTAAGTTTAGCTTTACTCATTGCGAGCTCAATAAAGTGCTTATGAAAACCATCAATTATCTTTTTCATCAATTGATAATTTTCGGCTCGTGTTGCGTCTTTATTCAGCAACCCTTTAGCTTCAATGTGTTCTTTTGTATTTCCTACAGGCTTTAATTCAAACCTTAATGTTTTTGAAAGCTGATACAGATTTGTAAAATCATTTAATGTTTTCATAGCTATAACTTTTTAGTAAATAAAGAATAAACCAAATGTAATAGTTAAAATTATGCTTTCAACGACATTGGCAACATCATAAGAAAAGGAATACACCTTTCCCAATGTAAAGCATAGTAGTTATAACCCAATGCAATATTTTGGTAATAAGCAGGGCGATTGTCCCAATAATATTTTTCAGTATTAATTGACCAAGCCGACATTCCAAGCTTTGTAACTAAAAACCATTTTTCTAACAATCTTGCACTTCGTCCATTTCCATCCATAAAAGGATGAATTTTTGCAGTCCACAAATGAATCATTGATGCGTAATAAAAAATTTCTTTATGGCTCAAATCACGTTTCATCAGTTCAGCAATATCAGCAAACAGTTGAATTAATTCCTTATTTACAAATTGTGGTTCAACAGCCAAATAAACAGGTTTCATTGATTTTGAATCTCTCACACCCACCTGCTCTTTCCTAATTTTACCTTGTTCTTTAATTGGTAAAAGTGTTTTTGAAAGTAGTGCATGAATTTTCAGAAAGTTGGTTTTGTTCAGTTTGTTTTCAGAGGCAAATTGGTATGCTTTTACCAAATCTTCAATTTCTTGTACTTCTTTTTTCTTTGGAAATTTTTTGTTTCCTCTATTTCTAAAAAAACTATTTGCATCAAGCGTATTGCCTTCAATTTTTGATGAAAACAGAGATGATGCTATTAAATAATATTCAAAATCTTCGGCTGAATAATTACTTTTCACTCGCAATTGATTAAATATTTCAAACCAATCAACATCCAATTTATTGGAATATTCAGTCAAATATTCAGCAGTAATTAATTTTAAATGTTTACTCATTTTGATAAGTTCATTTTAAAAATGGTGAATGAATTTACATCCCATTTTTGTTAATTTTTTTAATTGCACCAACTTTTAATAATGCCATATTGGGTACATTTTCAGTTTCACTTTTTATTGTAAATATACCAATAATTTCTTTTACAGTCGCCACTTTGAGTTGTATTTCCATTCCTTTCATTAATGATTTGCAAAACTATTTTGAAAGCAATTTCTACTCTGTTAAAAGTATTCGCAAAGAATACATAGAAGTTATGAATTTAAACATTTGAATAATTAAGGTAAACAAATGTCCGATTATTTGAACATAGAAATACAGGGGAGGATGAAGCCAAAAATGAGGAGTTTTAGACCCACCTATTTATTTTGGGGAGGATTGTTTAAATAGTTTTCAATCGGTTGAAAATTGCCTAATGAATCAGCAACACTTTAGCTTCAATGTTTTCTTTTGTATTTCCTACAGGCTTTAATTCAAACCTCAATGTTTTTGAAAGCTGATACAGATTTGTAAAATCATTTAATGTTTTCATAGCTATAACTTTTTAGTGAATAAAGAATAAACCAAATGTAATAGTTAAAATTTTTGCATCAAAATCACTTGCCTAAAGTATAATTAATTCATTTTGTAAATTATTCATTTCCATTCCAACACTTATTATTCTATATATTTGTGGCATGTCATCTGCAAAACAAAAAATAATTATTGTTGGTCCCGCATTTCCATTGCGCGGAGGTATTGCCAATTTTAATGAAGCACTTTGTAGAGCATTCAACAAGGGAGGTGCAGATGCAAAAATTATTTCCTTTTCACTTCAATATCCCAATTTTTTATTCCCAGGTAAAACACAATACGACACTGGAAAAGCCCCACAAGATATTACTATTGAAACAAAAATTAATTCCATAAATCCATTCAATTGGATAAAAATTGCCAAGCAAATAAAATCCGAAAAACCAGATTATGTAGTTGTTCGTTATTGGTTACCATTTATGGCACCTTGTCTTGGAACTATTGCCAAACGAGTAAAAAAGAACAGCACTATTAAAATTATTGCTATCACGGATAATGTAATTCCACACGAAAAACGAATGGGCGATTCATTTTTCACAAACTTTTTTGTAAAACAATGCGATGGTTTTGTGGCAATGTCAAAAGCTGTTTTGAATGATTTAAGCGAATTTACATCAAGCGATAAAAAAATATTTTTACCACATCCTATTTATGATATTTTTGGCGAAAAGCTTGAAAAGGCTATTGCTTTGAAGCATTTGAAATTAAATGAAAAGGAAAAACACATTTTATTTTTTGGATTTATTCGCAAATACAAAGGCTTGGATTTATTGCTCGAAGCAATGGCTGATGAGCGTATTAAACAGTTGGGAATAAA
>JAYTXX010000120.1:0-3756 GCA_043742725.1 Bacteroidota bacterium
GTTCCTCGCAATGACAACAAAATGAAGTTTTATCAACAATAAAATATTGTTTTTTTAAATGCAAACATACATTTCCATTTTAAGAGGAATAAACGTAAGTGGTCAAAAGCTACTAAAAATGGACGCTTTGAAAGCGATGTATGAAAATTTAAAATTCAAAAACGTAAAAACATATATCCAAAGTGGAAATGTTATTTTTCAATTTTCAGAAAAAAACAATCAAGAGCTTGAAAAATTAATCGAAAAAACTATTTTAAAAACATTTGCATTTGAAGTTCCTATAATGGTAAAAGGAATAAACGAAATTGAAAATGTATTAAACCACAATCCATTTGTAAATAAAAGAAAAGAAGATATTACAAAACTTCATGTAACATTTCTATCAGAAGAACCAGAGCAAACACTTATTAATAAGCTGAAAGAGGGACAATACAATTCTGATGAATTTATTATTGTTGGCAAAACAGTTTATTTGTTTTGCCCTAATGGATATGGAAATACCAAATTGAATACTAATTTTTTTGAAAATAAATTGAAAGTAAAAGCAACTACAAGAAACTGGAAAACAACAAACGAATTGTTCAACATTGCTAAAACAATGAAATAACTAGTTGTTAATCTGATTAAATAATGTTCAACGAATTTCGAGAAGCACTACTAATAGCCATTACCACACCAATTTATATTATTGTAATTGGTGCAGAAATAGTTTTCAGTTACATTCATCAAAAGCAATATTATTCTACAAAAGGAACATTGGCAAATATTTATTTGTCAGCATTAAATTTTTCATTGGATATTTTAGTACGAAGTTTTTGCCTTCTAGTTCTTAATTATTTTTTTCAATTTCATTTTATAGAAATTAAAAATCAAATTTTTTATTGGACTTTGTTACTCGTTGGACAAGATTTTATGTTCTATTGGTTACACCGTATCGACCACTATTGTAGGCTATTTTGGGCTGTACACGTTACACATCATTCATCTGAAGAATTTAATTTAACTGTTGGTTTTCGTTCCTCTGTTTTCCAACCATTGTATCGTTTTATTTATTTTATTCCTCTTTCATTATTTGGATTCAAAGGAATTGATATTATGTTTATGTATGCAGCAACTCAAATTTATGGAATACTCATTCATACCAAAATCATAAATAAATTAGGCTTTTTAGAAACTTTTTTATCTACTCCATCACATCACAGAGTTCACCATGCTTCTAACATTAAATACCTCGATAAAAATTTGGGAATGGTTTTTATTATTTGGGATAAATTGTTTGGAACATTTGTAGAAGAAGATGAAAAGGAAAAAATAAAATATGGTTTGACAGAAAATATAAATACATACCATCCAATAAAAATAGTTTTTCATGAATGGATTAATATTTTAAAAGATATCCGAAAACCTATATCAATAAGGAAAAAAGCAATGTATGTGTTTGGTCCTCCAGGTTGGAGTCACGATGGAAGTAAAAAAACTTCTAAACAATTAAGAAATGAATTGCAAACTAAAAAATAAATTAATTTAAAATTTTTTTAATCGTCTTTAAAATAATTTTCACATCAGTAAGCAATCCTCTTTCAGAAATATATTTCAAATTTAATCTCAATTTTTCTGGCATTATTTCATTGATATAAATCTGTTCAGGGTTTTCTACTTTACCCAAAATTTCATTCTCATTACTATATTCAATACTTGCATAATCAGTAATTCCAGGCTTTACAAGCAATACTTTTTTTTGTTCTTCATTATACAAATCAACATATTTTCTTACTTCAGGTCGAGGACCAACCAAACTCATATTTCCTATTAATACATTTATTAATTGAGGCAATTCATCAATTTTATATTTACGAATATAATATCCAATTTTTGTAATACGATTGTCTTTTCCGCCAACAGTAAGCAAACCAAGTTTATCTGCATCTGTTGTCATTGAACGAAATTTGAATAAATAAAAATCTTTATTATTTTTCCCTACTCGCAATTGTTTATAAAATATCCCTCCACGAGAATCTATGATAATCAATAAAGCAATAATTATAAAAAATGGAAATAAAATAATTAAACCTATTAAGGAAAATAATATGTCGAACAAACGCTTAAACATTATAGATTTATTTATTAATCACTTTTTCTACTGACTGAATTACAGCATTAATAACTGTTTCGAGCATTTCATTGTTTAAATCATAAAATACAGGTAATGAAATTTCGCGAGAATAATTATCAAGCGTTGTTGGATATTTTTTTATATCATAACCTTGTTTCACATAAAAACTCATCATCGGAACAGGAATAAAATGAACATTCACAGAAACATCACAATTAAAAATTTCTTTTATAATGGCATCACGTTGTGCTTCTGAAATTCCTTTAATTCGCAGTGCATACAAATGATAACAACCTTCTACTTTTAATTCTTGAGAGTTAATAATTGGAATTTCTGCCCAATTATATTTTGAAAATACAGCAGAATATTTTTCGCAAATGGTTTTTCTTTTAGGTAATGTTTCGCTATCGTATCGCTCCAACTCTACTTGCCCAATCACAGCCATTAAATCAGTCATATTGCATTTGTAACCTGCTTCAATAATATCGTATCGCCAATTTCCTTTTTGCGTTTTTGCAAGTGCATCTTTATCTTGTCCGTGCAGTGTTTTCACACACAATGCTTTGTAAACAGCTTCATTATCAAATGGTGCAGGAAGATTTAATGCAACCGAACCACCTTCAGCAGTAGTTAAATTTTTTACAGCATGAAATGAAAATACAGAAACATCTGTTAACGAACCAGCTCGTTTTCCCTTGTACCAAGCGCCAAAAGAATGAGCCGAATCGGAAAGAATTAAAATACGTCCAAGCAATTTTTGCTCATCAGTAGTTGCAATAAATTTGTTTTTATGTTTTTGCGCAACACTATTTATTGCATCGTAATCGCAAGGATAACCTGCAAAATCAACAGGCATAATTACTTTTGTTTTTGATGTAATTGCTTTTTCAATGTTAGAAACATTGATATTAAAATCAGTTGAATTTACATCAACAAAAATAGGAATAGCTCCACAATGCATTACTACATTGGCAGTTGCAGAATAAGTGTATGCAGGTAAAATTACTTCATCACCTTCTTTTACTCCAAACCAACGCAACATTATTTCAAGCCCTGCAGTTGCACTGTTTAAACACAATGTAGATTTGTTGCCACAATAAGCAGTTAATTCTTTTTCAAATTGTTTCGTTCTTGGTCCTGTTGTAATCCAACCCGATTTTAAAACTTTGGTTACTTCATCAATTACTTTTTGATTGATATGTGGTGGCGAAAATGGTATCATGGTTTAGTTGTTCGTTATTGGTTGTTTGTTATTAGACGATTGGAAACAAAGCAATGAATTAAAAAATGCATAAAACATAACTCCTGCTTGTGTTTCAAACATTGATTCTGGTATAAAATTTAGAATTGTGATTACTAAAAATAATGTGTAAATAACATTTTTGTTTTTCAAACTTCTATATAAGGGAAGGAATAAATTTGCAATAAATAAAATAAAACCAATTAATCCTAAACTAACAAATACTTGATAAAATTCGTTATGAGTGTTTAATGTATGCTCCAATGCTCCTGTCATTCCTTGTTTTTTATACTCTTCTATCATCACATCTTTTGCATCTCCTGTTCCAACTCCAAGTAATAAATTTTGAGAAATTACATTATTTGATGCTTTCCAAACAAGCAATCGAACAGCCGAACTTTCA
>JAYTXX010000121.1:0-18406 GCA_043742725.1 Bacteroidota bacterium
TTTTTGCGAAAGCAAAAAATCGCAACAACTTTAAACTATAAAACTTTGAACCTTTAAACTTATAAAAAATGGCTTTCAAAAGAGATCAAAAATTAAAAAGTAACTTCTCAAAAATCACTATCAGCCTTGCGTCACCAGAAGCAGTTTTGGAACGCTCGAGTGGTGAGGTAGTAAAACCAGAAACAATCAATTACAGAACATACAAACCAGAAATGGGTGGATTGTTTTGTGAGCGTATTTTTGGACCTGTTAAGGATTGGGAATGTGCTTGTGGAAAATATAAAAGAATTCGTTACAAAGGAATTGTTTGTGACCGATGTGGAGTGGAAGTAACCGAAAAGAAAGTACGTAGAGAGCGTATGGGACACATCGCTTTAGTTGTGCCCGTTGCTCATATTTGGTATTTCAAATCGTTGCCAAACAAAATTGGTTATCTCTTGGGTTTACCAACAAAAAAATTGGACATGATTATTTACTACGAACGTTATGTTGTAGTAAATGCAGGTGTTAAAGCTGCTGATGGAGTAAATTATTTAGACTTTTTATCAGAAGAAGAATATTTGAATATTTTGGATACACTTCCCAAAGAAAATCAATATTTGGATGATAATGACCCAAATAAATTTATTGCGAAAATGGGTGCTGAAGCATTACAAGCACTTTTGAGTCGTGTTGATTTAGATGCATTATCATTTGACTTGCGTCATAAAGCAAACACAGAAACATCACAACAGCGTAAAAACGAAGCTTTGAAACGCTTACAAGTTGTTGAAGGTTTCCGTCATGCAAACGAACATGTTGAAAATCGTCCGGAATGGATGATTGTAAAAATTGTTCCAGTAATTCCACCAGAATTACGTCCATTGGTTCCATTGGATGGTGGTCGTTTTGCAACATCAGATTTGAATGATTTATACAGACGTGTTATTATTCGTAACAACCGTTTGAAACGATTAATAGAAATTAAAGCTCCTGAAGTAATCTTGCGTAATGAGAAACGTATGTTGCAAGAGTCTGTAGATTCATTGTTTGATAACTCACGTAAATCGAATGCTGTTAAAACAGAATCGAATCGTGCTTTAAAATCATTGTCTGATTCATTAAAAGGTAAGCAAGGTCGTTTCCGTCAAAATTTATTAGGTAAACGTGTGGATTATTCAGCACGTTCGGTAATTGTTGTTGGACCAGAATTGAAATTACATGAGTGCGGATTGCCAAAAGATATGGCTGCTGAATTATTCAAACCATTTATCATTCGTAAAATGATTGAGCGTGGTGTTGTAAAAACTGTAAAATCTGCAAAGAAAATAGTTGATAAAAAAGAACCAATTGTTTGGGATATTTTAGAGAATGTTTTGAAAGGACATCCAGTTCTTTTGAATCGTGCTCCAACATTGCACAGATTAGGTATTCAAGCTTTTCAACCAAAATTAATTGAAGGAAAAGCAATTCAGTTACATCCATTAACTTGTACTGCATTTAATGCCGATTTCGATGGGGATCAAATGGCAGTTCACGTTCCATTGGGACATGCTGCAATTCTTGAAGCACAAACATTAATGCTTGCGTCTCATAATATTTTGAATCCTGCGAATGGTGCACCGGTAGCGGTTCCATCACAAGACATGGTGCTTGGTCTATATTATATGACCAAGGGTAAAAAATCTACAAAAGAAGAAAAAGTAATAGGCGAAGGTTTAACATTCTATTCTCCAGAAGAAACGATTATTGCATACAACGAAAAACGTGTGAATTTACATGCATTTGTTAAAGTTCGTTTGCAAGTGAAAGAAGGAGATAAAATAGTTAACAAATTGATTGAAACTACTGTTGGTCGTATCTTGTTTAATCAAGTTGTACCCAAAGAAGTTGGTTATATCAATGAATTGTTGACTAAAAAATCATTGCGCGATATTATTGGAACTATTGTTAAGGAAACTGGTATGGCGAAGACCGCTAAGTTCCTTGATGAAATGAAAACATTAGGATTTATGAGTGCATTCCGTGGAGGTTTATCATTTAATTTAGGAGACGTTATGGTTCCTGATGATAAAGATAAAATGATTGCTGATGCAAATGCACAGGTTGATGAAGTAACTGGAAACTATAATATGGGTTTTATTACTAACAATGAGCGTTACAATCAGGTAATTGATATTTGGACACATACAAACTCACGTATTACAGCAAAAGTATTACATACATTGACAAATGACCGTCAAGGATTCAATCCAGTATATATGATGTTGGATTCTGGAGCACGTGGTTCTAAAGAACAAATTCGTCAGTTGGGTGGTATGCGTGGATTGATGGCGAAACCGCAAAAAGGTGCAGGTGGTGGAGAGATTATTGAAAATCCAATTATCTCTAATTTTAAAGAAGGTTTATCTATCCTTGAGTATTTTATTTCTACTCACGGTGCTCGTAAAGGTCTTGCCGATACAGCCTTGAAAACAGCTGATGCTGGTTATTTAACACGTAGATTAGTTGACGTTGCTCAAGATGTGATTATCACTATTGAAGATTGCGGAACATTGCGTGGATTGGTTGCTGGTGCATTGAAGAAAAATGATGAGGTGGTAGAATCTCTTTACGATAGAATTATTGGTAGAACAACTGTTCACAATGTTTACAATCCATTAACAGGAAAATTAATTATTGGAGCAGGTGAAGAAATAAAAGAAGAAGATGCAAAAACAATTTCTGAATCTCCAATTGAATCAGTAGAAATACGTTCCGTATTAACATGCGAAAGCAAAAATGGCGTTTGTGGAAAATGCTATGGACGTAACTTGGCTACAGGACGTATGGTTCAACGTGGTGAAGCGGTAGGAGTTATTGCAGCACAATCAATTGGTGAACCAGGAACGCAGCTTACATTGCGTACATTCCACGTTGGAGGTACTGCATCAAACACTGCAGCAGCAAGTAAATTGGAAGCTAAATACGATGGTATCATTGAAATAGATGAATTGAAAACTGTTAAGCGTAAAAATGCTGAAGGAAAAACAGATGATGTTGTTATTGGTCGTTCGGCTGAAATGCGCATCATTGATGCTAACACAAAAATTGTGTTGACTACAGGAAATATTCCTTACGGTTCGCAAGTGTATGTGAAAGCAAATGGTAAAGTGAAAAAAGGAGATTTGATTTGCGATTGGGATCCATATAACGCAGTTATTGTTTCTGAATTTGCAGGTAAAATTGAATTTGATAATGTAGAAGAAGGTATTACATTCCGTGAAGAATCTGATGAACAAACAGGATTTAAAGAAAAAGTAATTGTTGAAAGTAGAGATAAATCTAAAAATCCTTCTATTAAAATTGTTGCAGGAAAAGAGACATTGCGTACATACAACATTCCAGTTGGTGCACATATTATTGTAAACGATTCTGCAAAAATTGAAGCAGGTCAAATACTTGTTAAGATACCTCGTTCATCTGGTAAAACAGGCGATATCACTGGTGGTTTGCCACGTGTTACCGAGTTGTTTGAAGCTCGTAACCCAAGTAATCCAGCTGTTGTATCTGAAATTGATGGTATTGTTTCGTTTGGCAAAATCAAACGTGGTAACCGTGAAGTACACGTTGAATCACGTACTGGTGAGAAGAAAACATATTTGGTACAGTTATCAAAACATGTGCTTGTTCAAGAGAATGATTTTATTAAAGCTGGAGAAGCATTGTGCGATGGAGCAATTACACCAAGTGATATTCTTGCAATAAAAGGACCAACTGCGGTTCAAGAGTATTTGGTAAATGAGGTACAAGAAGTATATCGTTTGCAAGGTGTGAAAATTAATGACAAACATTTTGAAGTAATTGTTCGTCAAATGATGCGTAAAGTGGACATTGTAGAATCGGGTGATACTATTTTCTTGGAAAAACAATTGGTTAACAAGTCGGAGTTTATGGCTGAAAATGACAGATTGTATGCAAAAGTAGTAGTACTTGATGCAGGAGAATCTACACTTTACAAAACAGGACAAATTATTAGTGCTCGTAAATTGAGAGACGAAAATTCTTCATTGAAACGTAGAGATATGAAAACAATTGATGCTCGTGAAGCAGTTCCTGCTACATCAAGTCAAATGTTGCAAGGTATTACTCGTGCATCGTTACAAACGAATAGCTTTATGAGTGCTGCTTCGTTCCAAGAAACTACTAAAGTATTGAACGAAGCTGCAATCAGTGGGAAAGTAGATCATTTACTAGGATTGAAAGAAAACGTAATTGTTGGACATTTAATTCCTGCAGGTACAGGATTGAGAGCTTACGAAAAAATGATTGTAGGTTCACAAGAAGAGTATGATAAGTTGATGGCTTCTAAACGTGAAGCATTGGAAGAAGAAGCATAGATTTACGAATAAACGAATTTGTATGAATTTACAAATTGAAGTTTAGGAGTTATATGAAAACAAAAAAGGGACAACAGAAATGTTTGTCCCTTTTTTGTTTTTTAATTCTTAATTTTACAATTCATAAAAAATAAATAACAAAATGGAAGAGCAAAAAGAAAATCAATTGAACATAGAGTTGTCGGAAGAAATAGCAGAAGGAGTTTATTCAAACTTAGCAATCATTACACATTCCAATTCGGAATTTGTAATTGATTTTATAAAGATGATGCCCGGTGTTCCAAAAGCAAAAGTTAAATCAAGAATTGTATTAACTCCACAACATGCAAAGCGTTTGCTAAAAGCATTGAAAGATAATGTTGGAAAATTTGAACAACAACATGGTGCAATAAAAGATACTGAAATGCCAAACATGTTGCCAATGAATTTCAGCGGTCCAACGGCTCAAGCATAAAATTAATTAGGAATGAAAAGGCATTGTGTTTTGTTATTTCGACCGAAGGGAGAAATCTATAAACTTAAACGGAAAAGAGATTTCTCCCTTCGGTCGAATTGACAAGCTGGGTTTTAAAATAAAAATTTAATCATTCAGCTAAAACAATTTCATTTGTTTACTATCATCGGGTTGTGAAAAAGCAGTGAGGTCAAATTCAAATTTTTGTTTTGTTCCCAAATGTTTTTTCACAGCCATTCGAAATAATTGATTGATGGCTTGTGCAATATTTCCTTCGCCTCGCATACGCTTTCCATAACGATTGTCACTTACTTCACCACCGTGAACTTCGGCAATTTGATGTAATACTTTTTCGGCTCTGTCCGGAAAATTTTTATGAATCCAGTCGGTAAAAATTTCTTTGATAGAACCATTCAATCGCACGATGGTATAACCTGCCACATCGGCTCCGTGGTTGGCTGCTGCTTCAATTAGTTGTGGTATTTCATCGCTGTTGAGTCCCGGAATTATTGGTGCAGTCATTATTCCTGCTGGTATTCCAGCCTTGTTAAGTTGTTCAATTACTTTCAATCTGTTTTTTGCAGTAACCGTTCGTGGTTCCATTTTCAAACGCAACTCTTCGCGTAAGCTAGTAATAGAAACCATTACGTGAATTAATTTATGTTTTGCCAATTCTTGTAAAATATCAATGTCGCGCAAAATCAAATTATTTTTTGTAATCATACTTGTTGGATGTTTAAATTTTAAAAGCACTTCCAGCATTTGTCGAGTGATTTTTAATTTTCGTTCAATAGGTTGATAACAGTCGGTATTGCCCGAAAACATTATAGGAGAAACCACCCAGTTTTTATTCATCAATTGTTTTTCGAGCAATTGAGGAGCATTTGGTTTAGCAATTATTTTTCGTTCAAAATCTAAACCAGCGCTGTAACCCCAGTATTCGTGAGTGTTTCGAGCATAACAATAAATGCAACCATGTTCACATCCTTGATATGGATTCATAGAATACATACCAGGAATATCGGAACTTTTCACAAGGTTCACTATCTTTTTGGGATGTTCAATTAGTATTTGTGTTTTCTCATCACTCAATAGTGGTTCGTCCAAAACCTCATCGTGTTCGGTAACATAGCGATTTTTTAAAAACTTGTTGGATGTATTTACTTGCGAACCTCTGCCTTTGAAATAAGGTATATTTTCTTCGTTTTCTGCCATACCTAAAATTACTAAACACTTTATTGTTTCGCAAAAAATAATGTACTTTTAAAAATAAATTTGTGAACAAATGAAACATTAAACCTTTGCGATTGACTTTGGGAAGTGTGGAAGAAACAGTGAAAGAGCCACCAACAAAAATAATTGATTGCCGATGCATATATATTGTTAGAAAAATAAACACTAAATTTTTTACCTATACATTGAAATAGTTTATTTTAGTAACGAATAATAAAAAATGAAAAACGAAACTTCCAACATCTTATCAAAAATTTAAGTGACAGTTTTACAATGGTTGTGATTATATGATAATGTGGAAATAAATGAAAAAGTTGCGATAACAGGAATGTTATGCCCGATGTGTAAAGAACAGACAAACATGAAAAATCTCCTTCCTATATTCATAATCTTTTTGCTGGTTTTCGGCTTTACAAAACGGACTGGTAATCCGAAGTCTGGCATCGAAGAAATCACCGCAGACCTAGTAAATGAAGTTGCAAAAGATGATATTGGCAGTCTGTCAATTACAATTCTAAATCAAGACGGAATATCTTATTTCAAATCTTACGGAAAAATAAACAAGTTCAATAAATTTCTCCCTGACACTTCAACATTATTCAGAATTGCCTCCGTTTCTAAATCATTTGCGGCCGTACTTATGCTAAAACTTGTTGAAGAAGGTTATTTTAAATTGGACGACCCTGTTGAAAAATATTTACCAGAAGTCAAATTATTAAAAGGTTATTCTGACTCAACCAAAATTACTTTTAGACAATTAGCCAGCCACAGCGCTGGTCTTGATAGAAATTCAAATCCAGATGGGGGACGAAGTGGTGCCACCTCAGATTGGGAGAAAAAAACAATAGCCTCAATTTCTAATACCAAATTCATTTACCGACCTGGTACTAAAATGGTTTATTCAAACGTAGGTTACTCAATCCTTGGACTTGCAATATCAAGAGCCGCTAAAGCTTCTTATATAAAATTAATTACCGATAAAATTTTTGCTCCCTTAAAAATGACTAATACTTTTTTCGATGTTCCTGAAAGTAAAATTCAGAGTATTGCAGACGGAACTTGTGACTGCGGAGTGCTTAACCATAAAAACACCCGAATCCCTAAAAAAGAACTAAAGGGCTTGGGTTATGATGTTCCAGGTGGTGGCATTTTTACAACGGCTTCTGATTTGTCAAAATTTTTGGCCGTATTAATGGGTACTTCAAAACAAAAAATTATTTCAGACGAATCTATTTCTCTTATGCAAACGGGCATAATGAAATATCAAGACGCTATCAGGCGAACTTTTAAAGACGTTGAATATGGACTTGGTACAGTTGTCTATCATTTAGACAATAATCGGACAGTTTTTGCTCATAGCGGCTCGACACCTGGTTATTGGACAACATACGCCTTTGACAAAACAAAAAAAATAGCTATAATTATTCTGCTTAACTACGACAAACATTTGGACAATGAAGGAACAGTTGTTAAAATATTAAACCAATTATGAATTGTGACAAAGAACAAAACTTAAACACTGGGCATAACACCAGTGGCATATTGCACAACCCTCTAAAAATTTGAATAAGAATAAAAGCCGAACTCAATAGAAACCATTTTAGCGATGTTAATTTTATGAGTAGTGTTTTTGTTTGAAAAAAAGGATTCATTTTTTATCATAATAATCCTACAAAATCAGCGTTCCATTTTCCCTCGTTCTCGATACATTTTTCTGAAAAAGAAAAACACTCGAACTGACAACGCACTTATAATTCATCACTCATAATTTTTTTCCCTTCTGCATTCTAATTTAATTTTCTCAATATGTTTTTTAAAGAAAAACTAATTCGTGTAAATTTGTGAAATTAGTGTCGGCAAAAAAATAATAAATACTATGAATCCAAAAGTTGATTTTTATTTTAATAAAGCTAAAAAGTGGCAAGCAGAATTAGAACAATTAAGAGCAATTACTCTTGAATGTAATTTGAATGAAGAATTAAAATGGGGAGTTCCTTGTTATACATTTCAAGGTAATAATGTTGTGTTAATACATGGTTTTAAAGAATATTGTGGATTATTATTTATGAAAGGAGTTTTGTTAAAAGATGCTAATCATATATTAATTCAACAAACCGAAAATGTGCAGTCTGGGCGTCAAATTAGATTCACAGATGTTAAGCAAATGGTAAAAATGAAAAAAATACTGAAAGCTTATATTTTTGAAGCTATTGAAGTGGAAAAAGCAGGCTTGAAAGTGGAGATGAAAAAAACTACTGAATATAAAATTTCCGAAGAATTTAAAATAAAACTGAATACAATGCCAGCCTTAAAAAAGGCTTTTTATGCATTAACTCCGGGACGACAAAGAGGATATTTACTTTATTTTTCTGGAGCCAAACAATCGAAAACACGAGAACAAAGAGTTGAAAAATACTTGCCACACATTTTGAGTGGAAAAGGTTTGGATGATTAGTAAATAAATTCTCAAATCATTTTTCTGAAAAATAAAAATACTTAATTGAAGCCTCACCCCTTTATCCCCTCTCCCAAAGAGAGGGGGCGATACTCGAACTGACAACACACTCTCACTCATCACTCATAATTTTTTTCCTCTGCGCTCTCTGCGCCTCTGCGAGAAATATTTCTGTTGCGTTCTCTGCGGTAAAAAATAAGTTTTCGATACATTTTTCTGAAAAAGAAAAACACTCGAACTGACTGCAAACACAAAAACTCTGTGTTCTCTGTTTCTCTGTGGTGAAAATAATCTTTGCGTTCTCTGCGGTAAATATTTCTTTGCGTTCTCTGCGGTAAAAAAAGAGATTCCTCTCTTCGTTCAGAATGACAAGGTAATTAGCACATTAATTTTTTCATTTCTTTTTTCCATTTAGCATCTGCGGTTTCAATCACAATTTTATTGCAAGCATTAAATGTTGCAAACAGTTTTAGTTTTTCTGCAAATAGTACATTGAAATTTTCATCAGCTCTAAATCCTTTTTCGAAGTGCATTGTTTTTATAATAAATGTTTTGGAAGCTCTGTCGGCTTTGGGGTCGAAGCGGGCAACAAAATTGTTGTTGTACAAAACAGGTAAACAAAAATATCCAAATTTACGTTTTGCTTCGGGCACATAACATTCAATCATATAATCGAAATCAAAAATGGTTTGCAATCTTTTTCGTTGTATCACCGCATTATCAAATGGCGAAAGAAAATGAATATGATTTATGTTTTTTATTTTTTCAATTGTTTTTAATTGTTGTGTAGTTGTAAAATAGTTGGTGTTTGTTTTTCCTTCAATATTTATTTCTAAAATTTTATTTTCGTTTATCAATTCTTTCAATGTTTTGCTAATACTTTGTTTTAAGTTTGTTCGCAAATAGGCAATTTCTTTTTCTTCCACAATTCCATTTGCTTGTATAGCTTTTTCAATTAAGTGTATAGCATATTCTTTTTCGCTTGGTATTGATGTGTCAATATTTTTTGGTAACACACGTTCAGTTAAATCATATACTTTTTGAAAACCTTTTCGTTTTGCAACCATTAATTTGCCTTCCATAAAAAGCTGTTCCAAAGCACGTTTTGCAGGTTTCCATTCATACCAATTTGCTGCCGAACTTCGTTTGTGTTCGAAATCTTTTGATTGCAAAGCACCTTCTGCTTTTATTTTATCAAGCACATATTTATTTGTTTTTTTATCTTGTTCAAACCAATGTGATTTTCCTTCGCAGTAATCTTTTTTGCGAGGTAATGAAAAGCGATAATCTGTCATTGGTAAATACGATGCAGCATGACTCCAATACTCAAAAATGCTTTTATCTTTTTCTAATAATTCGTTTAAAAAAGTTTCATTGTATTTTTCTTGTCGGCTCCAAAGCGTGTGATGATGGGCTCTTGCAACTACTGCTAATGTATCAATTTGAACATAACCAAGATGTTCAATTAATTTTAAGGTCGTTTTTTTGTTGTTACCAACAGTGTCGGCTAATAAGTATTGGCTCTGCAACACAAGTGTTTTGGCTTGTTCGGGCGAAATTGTAATTCTTTTTTTTGGCAAGTTGTGTTCTGTTTTTATAAATCATAACCAAGTTAATACTTTTTACTTAAATTTGGCGGAACATAAATTTACTGTTTATGCAAAAACATATTTTTTCATTATTATTTTTTGTAGCAACTTCTGTTGGCTTTGCACAAAATTTTACAGCTTCGCAAAAATGCAATGATACTATTTCATCGCAAACAGACTGTTTGGTTGAAGTAACTGTTTCTCGCGATTCGGTAAAAAGTTTTATGAAATATTCCGTTTCCTTGCCGCCATATTATTCGGCTACTGAAGTAGATTGCAAAGGTGGAAATTTTAAATTGGTTTATAATGAAGTAAAAATAATTTGGATAACGCCACCAATTGACAGCACATTTACATTCAGTTATAAATTAAAAGCATTGCCCGAAGCTTATTCCAATGCCGAAATAGGAGGGAAGTTGTTTTACATTCAAGGTAATGAACGGAAAAATTTTGACATAAAAAGTAAAATAATTTATTTGAAAGATGGAAATAAAAACAAACCAGTTTCAGTTTCTGTTGAACCAGTTAGCAATGTTGTTTCCAATGTTTCCGAAAATGTGGCTCCTGTAAAAACTATTTCCACAGATAATGTTTCGATTGCAAACACAAGCAATTCTAAAACAATAGAACCGAAAACAGTAAACGCTTCTACACCAGCAACTGTACTTTCGCCTCCACAAAATGTAACTCCTAACGGAAGAGTGTATCGTGTTCAAATTGGAGCATTCAAATCGAAACCAAATTTTAAAAATTTCAATGACATATCTACTATGGCACTTGATAATGGTTTGACAAAATATTTTAGTGGAAATTTTTCAACTTACGAAGAAGCTGCAAAACACAAGAAAGAAATGCTTGACAAAGGTTTTGTTGGAGTATTTGTGGTAACTTTTGAAAATGGAAAAATTGTGAAGTAATTTTTAACCTGTTTTATTAAAAAATAAATCATCCATTTTTTAGGCATCAAGTACTAATAATAACTCCAATTTTATTTTGTTTTTCAATCACATATTTAGTAACATTGTTAGATAATTAAACGACTGTTTACTAATTCAATGAAATTTTTTTATCGAAATTTTTTATTAGTGTGCTTGCTGCTTTCAATTAATTTTTGCTACGCACAATATCAAGTTAATGGAGATGCTTTCTCCACAGGCTCGGGTTGCTACCAGCTAACAGCCAACACAACCGCTCAAGTTGGCTCCGTTTGGAATACCAATTTAATAAACCTAAACAATGCTTTTGATTTTACTTTCAATGTATTTTTAGGTTGCGATGATGCAGGAGCCGATGGGATTTGTTTTGGTTTACAACCATTAAGTACAACCATTGGAATTAGTGGTAATGGAATGGGATTAGGTTCTGTAAGCCCATCTTTAGGCGTTTACATTGATACCTATCAAAATTCATCACCTGATTTTGACCCCGCTTACGACCACATTTCCATCAATGCCAATGGCGATGTTGACCATAGCACAGCCAATAATTTAGTGGGACCAGTTCAAGCAAGTTCTACGAATGCAGATATTGAAGATTGCGGAAATCATACTTTGCGTGTACAATGGAATCCAATCACGCAAACCTATCAAGTATGGTTTGATGGTGTTTTGCGATTGACATACGTTGGAGATATAATAAATAATATATTTGGAGGAAATCCAAATGTTTATTGGGGATTTACAGGTTCAACAGGAGGATTAACCAATCAACAAAGTTTTTGTATAATCGTTGCGGCAAACTTTTCGGCAAACACAGTTTGTGTTGGAAACGATATACAGTTTACCGATTTATCAACCAGTGGAACAACTATTAGTTCTTGGTCTTGGAATTTTGGTGATGGAACACCTGTTTTTACAGGCACCACAGCAAGTACCTATCAAAACCCATCGCATAGCTATTCAATAGCAGGAACATACGATGTAACGGAAGTTATTACAAATACTTCGGGCGAAACAAGTACTGTTTCGCACAACGTAACTGTGCTTGCTCCGCCAACTGCAACTGCAAGTGGTGGAACTACTATTTGTGGCGGACAAAGTGTACCACTAACGGGAACTGTTGGTGGACCATCCAATACACCTGTTGCTTTTAATTCGATTGGTGCTGTTGCTATTCCCGATGGAGGAGTTAGTTTTGGTTGGGATGGAATAACTGGAACACAAGGAATTGATTATGGCGTTTCAAACATTGCAGTTTCTGGTTTAAATGCAGGTTGGACATTTAGTTCTGTAACACTTAATATAACTCATACTTGGGATAGTGATGTAATTGTTTATCTTTTTGATCCTTGTGGAAATAGTATTTTATTAATTGATAGTGATGGCGGTTCCTCAAGTAATTTTACCAATACAAGTTTTTCAACTTCCGCAACAATTGCAATTGGTTCTGCTTCCGCACCTTTCAACGGAACATTTGTGCCAGAAGGTGGAACAGCAGCTTGGAATGCTTTTATTACAGCAAGTCAAGGATGCGCAAGTGCAAATGGTACTTGGTCAATTCATATTGGAGACCAAGCAACAACGGATAGCGGAACATTAACAAGTTGGAGTTTGAATTTTAATAATCCCACAACACCAACTTATACTTGGGCACCAACAATTAACATGAGTAACTCAACAACATTAAATCCAACTGTAACCCCAACCGTAACCACCACTTATACTTTAACTGCAAGTAATTCTTATGGCTGTACAAGCACAGCAACAACAGTAGTTATTGTAAGTTCAACATTATCATTAACTGTAAATTCTCCAACCATTTGTGCAGGACAAACAACTTGTATAACTGCCAATGGTGGTAATGTTTATGTTTGGTCAAATGCATCCACATCAAATCAAATTTGTGTAACACCAATATTAACAACAAGCTATTCTGTAACAGCAAGTGATGTTAATGGTTGTACGGGCACAACCATTTCTTCAGTAACTGTAATTCCAAATCCTACCGCATCTTTTACAGCAAGTCCTACATCTGGAACTCCTCCATTAACAGTTGATTTTACTAACACAAGCCAAAACGGAACCACTTATACTTGGATATTTGGCGATGGAAATACAGCAAATACTTTTGATGCAACAAATACATATAATTCAATAGATACATATAATCCTATGTTAATTGTATCCAATGGCAATTGCTCTGATACAGTAACAAAAAGTATTGAAGTTTTTAGTGATTATTATTTATTTGTTCCAAATGTATTCACACCCAATAATGATAATACAAATGATGTGTTCACAATCACATCAAAAGGTTTGTCAACATTGGATGCTGAAATATACAATCGTTGGGGATTGAAATTATATGAGTGGCATACCATAACAGGTGGTTGGGATGGAAAAACAGCTGTAGATGGAACGTATTATTATATTGTAAAAGCAAAAAATTTTGATGGAATTGAACACATTGAAAAAGGTTCTTTTTCTTTGTTTAAATAAAAAGTAATGTTCAACGAATGAATCAACTTAAATAATATTTACTGATTTGTTTAGCACTTCTATCTGTTGATAGTATTTATGGACAATATCAAGTAAATGGAAATGCATCTTCAACAGGTTCGGGTTGTTACCAGCTTACACCCAATGCAACTGGTCAAGTTGGCTCGGTTTGGAACACCAATTTAATAAACCTAAACAATGCTTTTGATTTTACTTTCAATGTGTTTTTAGGCTGCGATGATGCAGGAGCAGATGGAATTTGTTTTGGTTTACAACCATTAAGCACCACCATTGGAATTAGTGGTAATGGAATGGGATTAGGTACTGTAAGCCCATCTTTAGGAGTTTACATTGATACCTATCAAAATTCATTACCTGATTTTGATCCTGCTTATGACCACATTTCCCTCAATGCCAATGGCGATGTTGACCATAGCACAACCAATAATTTAGCAGGACCAGTTCAAGCAAGTTCTACAAATGCAGATATCGAAGATTGTGCAAATCATACTTTGCGTGTACAATGGAATCCAATAACACAAACCTACCAAGTATGGTTTGATGGCGTATTGCGATTGACCTACGTTGGAGATATAATAAATAATATATTTGGTGGAAATCCTAATGTTTATTGGGGATTTACAGGTTCAACAGGAGGACTAACCAACCAACAAAGTTTTTGTATAATCATTGCGGCAAACTTTTCTGCCAATATAGTTTGCATTGGAAGCTCAACAAATTTTACCGATTTATCAACCAGTGGAACACCTATAACTTCATGGACATGGGATTTTGGCGATGGAAGTCCTTTGTTTTCGGGCTCGGTAGCGGCTACCTATCAAAATCCAAATCATTCGTATGCAGCAGCGGGAGTGTATGATGTAACCGAAACGATTACCAATAGTGTAGGCGGAACAAGTACCATTTCGCACAACGTAACAGTACTTGCTCCTCCAACAGTAACAGCAAGTGGAGGAACAACTATTTGTGCTGGGCAAAGTGTAAATTTAACTGGAACTGTGGGAGGTCCATCAAATACACCTGTAACATTTAGTTCAAGTAGTTTGGTTCTTATTCCCGATGGTGGAGTTTCTTTTGGTTGGACAGGTACAGGAAGTAGTTATGGTACTTCCAATATTTCTGTAACAGGTTTAAATACAGGTTGGACATTTACCTCTGTATCGCTTAATATTACTCACACTTGGGATAGTGATGTTATTGTTTATCTTTTTAATCCTTGTGGAAATAGTATTCAATTAATAAGTGGTAATGGAGGTTCGGGAGATAATTTTACAAATACTGTTTTTAGTTCAACAGCAGCAACCAATATATCAAGTGGAGCAGCACCTTTCAATGGAACATTTGTTCCTGCTGGTGGTACAGCAGCTTGGAATGCTTTTATCACAGCAAGTCAAGGATGTGCAAGTGCAAATGGAACTTGGTCAATTCATATTGGCGATTATGTTACACCAGACGGGGGTGCTTTAACAGGTTGGAGTTTAAATTTTAGCAATCCTACTTCACCAACTTATACTTGGGCACCAACTACCAATATGAGTAACTCAACAACATTGAACCCAACTGTAACTCCAACCGTAACCACTACTTATACTTTAACTGCTAGTAATTCTTACGGATGCACAAGTACTGCAACAACAGTTGTAACAATTGGTTCGGCACTAACGGTAACTGTAAATTCAGCAACAATTTGTACAGGACAAACAGCATCATTAACTGCAAGTGGTGGTACAACTTATGTTTGGTCAAATGCTTCAACAAAAAATCCTTTAACAGTAACACCAGCTACCACAAGCACATATACAGTTACAGGAACAGCGAGTGGCTGTACAGGAACCGCCACGGCTAAAGTTACTATTGCTTCTGGTTTATCTATTACGGTTAATTCTTCCACCGTATGTTCGGGTCAATTGGCATCACTCACAGCCAGTGGCGGCACAACTTATGTTTGGTCAAATGCATCAACAACAAATCCATTGAATGTTACGCCAGTATCAACAAGTACATATACTGTAACAGGAACAACAACAGGTTGTACAGGAAGTGCAACTGCGAAAGTAACTGTTAATGCAGTTCCAACAATATCAGTAAACTCAACAACTATTTGTGCAGGACAATCAACAACACTTACCGCAAGTGGCGGTACAACTTATGTATGGTCAAATGCATCAACAATAAATCCATTGAGCATTACACCATCATCAACAACTACATTTACAGTAACAGGAACAACAACAGGTTGTACAGGAAGTGCAACTGCAAAAGTAACAGTGAATACAGTTCCAACAATATCAGTAAACTCAACAACTATTTGTGCAGGACAATCAACAACACTCACGGCAAGTGGTGGTACAACTTATGTATGGTCAAATGCATCAACAATAAATCCATTGAATGTTACACCAGCATCAACGAGTACATTTACTGTTACAGGCACAACAAGTGGTTGTACAGGAAGTGCAACTGCAAAAGTAACCATCAGCCCTGCTTTGGTGGTATCGGTAAATTCTCCAACTATTTGTTTTGGTCAATCAACATTTCTTACAGCCAGTGGAGGAACAACTTATGTATGGTCGAATGCATCAACAACAAACCCACTGAATGTTACACCAGCATCAACAAGTACATTTACTGTAACAGGAACAACAACAGGTTGTACAGGAAGTGCGACTGCAAAAGTTACTGTCGCCTCTGCATTGGCAATTACGGTAAATGCTTCAACAATATGTTCTGGGCAAACCGCATCACTTACAGCAAGTGGCGGTACAACTTATGTTTGGTCAAATGCATCAACATTAAATCCATTGAACATTACGCCAGTATCAACAAGTACTTATACAGTAACAGGAACAACAAGTGGATGTACGGGAAGTGCAACAGCACAAGTTAGTGTAAATGCTTTGCCAACTATTTCATTAAATTCAGCAACAGTGTGTGCAGGAACGAGTACTTGTATAACGGCATCAGGAGCTTCTACTTATGTTTGGTCTGACGCATCGGTTGCAAATCCGCTTTGTGTAACTCCAGCTTCAACTAGTACATATACTGTAACAGGAACAACAACAGGTTGTACAGCAAGTAATAAAGTAACTGTTACTGTAAATTCTTTGCCAATAATTTCATCAAGTTCATCTACAATTTGTTTGGGACAAACCGCATCACTTACAGCAAGTGGAGGTACAACTTATATTTGGTCGAATACTTCAACAAGTAATCCATTAAGCGTAACACCTGTTTCGGCAAGCACCTATACTGTAACAGGAACTTTAAATGGCTGCACTGGAAGTGCAATTGCAACAATTACAATTGCTGGAACATTAGTATTGACAGCTAATTCAACAACAATATGTTCGGGACAAGCAACATCAATCACAGCAAATGGCGGAGCAAGTTATGTTTGGTCAAATGCATCAATTTCAAATCCATTAACTGTAACACCAGTTTCAACAAGTACATATACTGTTACAGGAACAGCAGGTGGTTGTACAGGAACAGCCACAGCCTCGGTAACTGTAAATTCTATACCAACCATAACAGTAAGTTCGGCTACAGTTTGTAATGGAACAAGTGCAACTTTATCAGCAAATGGTGGAACTAATTATGTTTGGTCAAATTTTGCAACAACTGCAAGTATTTCTGTTAATCCATCTAACAATAGTACTTACACAGTTGTTGGAACAAATTTAGGATGTACAAATTTTGCAACAGCAAGTGTAACTGTAAATACTGCTCCAATTGTAATTGCAAATTCAGTTTCAATATGTGCAGGAGATGATGCGAACCTTACCGCAAACGGAGCTGCATCTTATTCTTGGTCCACAGCAGATGTTACCAATAGCATTACTGTTACTCCAATAAATACAAGTAGTTACACAGTAACAGGAACAACTCTTGGTTGTACAAACTCTGCATTAGCTATTGTTACAGTTAATTCAAGTCCTACAATTTCTGTTAATTCTTCAACTATTTGTAAAGGCAATTCAACTAACTTAAATGCAACTGGTGGAACTATTTATGCTTGGTCAACAACGGAAACAAATAGCACAATTTCAGTTGCACCAACTATTAATACAACTTACACAGTAACAGGAACAACAAGTGGTTGTTCTGCTTCTGCGACAACTTTCGTAGTAGTAAATTCATTACCTACCGTTTCCTTCAATGCAGATATTACTTCGGGATGTAAACCAGTTTGTGTAAATTTCACAGATGTTTCTTCAACATCAGTAGGCGATAATATTGCTAATTGGAATTGGGATTTTGGTGGTGATGGAATTTCTTCATCACAAAATCCAACACATTGTTTTAACAACGCAGGTCAATATTCTATAACATTAACAGTGCAATCAACTACAGGATGTACATCAACATTTACAAACAATAATATGATAAATGTATATGACTATCCAGTTGCAAATTTTTCATCCAATCCAAATCCAGCAACAGTAGGTGATCCAGTTATTACTTTTTCAAATGAATCTTCAAATGATGTTGTTTATTGGAATTGGAATTTTGGAGATGGAGATACGTTAGCTCCCACTACAGCCAATCCTACACATACTTATCCAGCAGATATTGCCACAACTTATCCAGTAACATTAATTGTTCAAAATGTTCATGGTTGTACTTCTACAATAGAAAAAGATATTGTGATAAACCAAGAATTTGTTTTTTATATACCCAATGCTTTTTCACCTAATGGAGATGGAAAAAATGATTTATTTTTTGCAGTAGGAAGTGGTATAATATTGTATAACATTTTTATTTTTGATCGTTGGGGCGATATGATTTTTAGTTCAGATGATATTACTAAAACTTGGGATGGTAAAGCGAATGGGGGTTCAACTGTTTCACAAGAAGAT
>JAYTXX010000122.1:0-7643 GCA_043742725.1 Bacteroidota bacterium
GTTGAGGCACAAATAAATGTTCTTGTAGAAACAAATAAATTAGAAATTAATCATTTAATAACTGAAATGGAAAATAATTATGATTTAATAGATGCGGAGATTTTTGAACAATCTATGTTAGAGAAATTACGTTCTGTAGCTCCTGATGCCACTAAAATAGCCAAAGCTAAATTATCCCCAGATAATAATTTTGCAATTATGATAGCATCTGGTGCTCGTGGTGCAGATGAAAATATTCAACAAATTTGCGCATTATTGGGACAACAGCTTGTAGAAAACAAGAGAATCCAAAAGAAAAATAATAACAGGTCTTTGGCATACTTCCATCAAAATGATGATTCAGCTTTGGCTAGAGGATTGGTTGAAACTCCTTTTACTAAAGGTATACATCCAGCATCATTTATATATCATAATATGGGTTCTAGAGAGGGATTAATTGATACAGCTGTAAAATCTGTTACTGGTGATACTCCAATTATAATTTTGGAAAATGGTTTATCTAAATATGTTATGATAGGGGATTGGATTGATGAACAATTAAAAATTTCTCCTGAGAAAGTTGAACATTATGTTGAGAGAGATATGGAATTACTTAGGTTGGAAAATGAAGTATATATACCAACATGTGATGAACACGGTATTGTAACTTGGGGTGGAATTTCAGCAATCACAAGACATGACCCAGGAACGGAATTATATGAAATAAAAACCCAAGGGGGTAGAGAAGTAATAGTTACAGAATCCAAATCATTATTAATTTGGGATGAAAATGTAAAAGAATTTCACGAAAAACCAACTCCTGAAGTAAAAATTGGTGATTACGTGCCAGTAACTATGAATTTAGGGGTACCTCCGCATATAACACAATATATTAATGTTTCCCAATATTTGCCAAAAACAGAGTATGTTTATGGTACTGATTTCATATTAGCTAAAACTGGGATGGAAGCAGCGATGGTTAATAGAGCAAAAATTCCTGCAGGGTGGTGGGAAAAGAATAATGGAACCACATTTACTTTACCATATACAAAAAAGAGTTCATTAACAAGGACCTGTGTAAGATCCAATATAGATAATATTAAAGAAGGAAGTGTATACCCATATTCAGCAATGAGGGGGGATATGTCAATTCCAGATAAATTGGAACTTAATAAAGATAATGGAATATTTATTGGATTATTTTTGGCAGAAGGTAATGTTGACATAAAGAGTGGATATATTCAAATAACAAATATTAATAAAAATATTCAATCTTTTGTAAAATCATGGTTTGATAAGATGTCAATTAAACATAAAGAACGTAGCAGAACTACTGATAGAGGTACAACTGAAGATGTTAGAGGATTTTCCACAATACTAGCCAAATTATTAACAAAATTGGTTGGACATGGAGCGGGAAATAAATATGTCCCAAATGAAGCATTTACAGCTCCAGAAGAATTTATTGTGGGGTTGTTGAATGGGTATTTTTCGGGGGATGGTTGGATAAGGGATGATGGAGTTTGTGCTAGTTCTATATCAAAGGAATTAGTTACTGGAATCAACATATTATTATCTAGATTAGGAATGTTTGGTAAAATAAGTGTTACACAACAAAAATCAAATAATCTTGGTACTGTAAATATTGCTCCTATGAATAACATTTCTATAAGAGGACAATGGGCTAAAATTTTTGCGGAAAAAATACCTTTGATAGATAATAATAAACATGATAAATTGCAAAAATTGATACCAGCTAATAAACACAGAAATTTTCCAGAACATAACGATGTTGTTTTGGATAAAATCGTAGAAATAAACATTATTGATGTAGCTAAATATCCTAAAGTTTATGATTTAACAATTCCAAGTACTCTCAATTTTGGAATTGCGAATGGATTAATATGTGTTGATACCGCGGAAACTGGATATATTCAGCGTAAATTAATCAAATTACTGGAAGATGTTGGGGTGAAATACGATTGTACGGTAAGAAACTCGAACGACACCATAATTCAATTCACTTATGGTGATAACGGTAATGACACCACCAAACAATCATTACATGCATCTAAGTTTTTAGAAATGAGTAATAAAGAAATAGAAAACAAAATTATTTTCGAGGATAAAAATTTAAATAATGATAGTAACAAAAAATTATACTCAAAAATCATAAAATTAAGAAATATCATTAGAAAAACTAAAATGGCGACATCAATTAATAATATAACATTTGAGTCATCTTTTATGTTGAGTGTCAATATTAAGAATATTATAAATAATGTTAAAGAAGATACAAACATAAAAGACAATGAAAAACTTGATGTAGATTACGCGATTCAACAATTAAATGAAATATTGGATTATAAAAATACTAAAGTAACATGCATGAGCAACAGTCCATTAAAACGTAAGGATGAAAAATACGCGAAAATGGCATTTAGATTTGCCTTATATGAATTATTATCTCCAAAAATATGTATCAACGAGTATAATATTGGGAAGAATAAATTTGTTAAAATATGTGAAAATATAATTTCCCAATTTAACAAATCAATTGTTGAACCAGGAGAAATGGTGGGTGCATTGGCTGGTCAAAGTGTGGGGGAACCAGTAACACAAATGACATTGAGTGCTTTCCATCATGCTGGTATCGCTTCTGCAGCATCTCTTGGAGTGCCTAGAGTGAAAGAACTTTTATCACTATCAAGAAATTTAAAAACTCCTGAAATTAGGATTATTTTTAATAACAGGAGTAGCAAAAATGGCCCCCTAGTTAATAAAATTGCATCTCATTTATCTTTAGTTACAATGAAAGATATTAGAAAGAAGATTGACATATTTTATGACCCAAATCCACTTAAGAAAGGTGGATATATGTCTAAAGATAATGTGTATAATGTGTTTTACAGTCATAGTCAAAGTAAATATTCATGTAACAAAGATATTAGTGGTACTCCATGGCTTTTAAGAATTGAAATCAACAGAGAAAAAATGATGGAGAAAGATATCACATTATTAGATATTAAATCTAAATTTTGTAATAATTGGGAAAAAAGATATAGTGATGTTAAGAATTTAACTAAAACAGAGAAATCTATCCTAGATAGAATATCAACAGTAAACATTTTATCTAATTCTGATAATGATTTAACCCCTGTTATCCATATTAGATTTGGTATGCCACAATTTGATTTTGCAATTTTAACAAATTTCATTGATTCATTCGTTGATAATTTTAAATTAAAAGGTATCGAATCAATTAATAAAATTATAAGTGTATCTGAACAACCATATGTATCTTTTAATGAAGATGATGGAACATTACAAAAAGATAAATATTGGGTAATTTATACTTCAGGAGTAAATATGAAAGGCTTAAGATACATAAATGAAATTGATTTGAATAAAACACTATGTAATGATATCATGGAAATTTATGAATTATATGGTATTGATGCATTTAGAGCGGCTTTATTAAAAGAATTCAAAAATGTGTTTTTAAATGCAGGAAGTACTGTCAATTATACTCATATAGAAGTATTATGTGATTTGATGACTAATAAAGGAATGCCAACATCTATTGATAGACATGCAATGAAAGGTTCAGAAGATGATCCTTTATCAAGAGCATCATTTGAAAAAACAGTCGAACATTTGTTAACCGCCGCTGTTTTTGGAGAAGTTGACCATATGAAAAGTGTATCTTCTAGAATTATGGCAGGGTTAGTTATAAAAGGGGGCACAGGGATGTGTGATATTTTGTTAGATACAGAATTGTTAGAAAATTCAGAATATACAGAAGATTTTGAACAAAATTATGAGAAAACTTATAATGAAATTAGTGTTAGTTCTATCATTAACGATACAATAGGTAAGGAAGCTAGTGATATTTTTATCCCATTATAATTTAATTATTTATTTATAATAATATATATTTTTTAATAAATTAATATATATTTAAACATTCATTACATATTGTTCGAACATATCATTTTTACCCACATTATATTTTTTCATAATATCTTCAATTAATACTGGTGGAACTTTAGATTGTTTAAATGCTGTTATTATAGACGGTATACATTTATATGTATCCATAATTTCTACCCCCACATTAATATTACTATTGATTAAATAATCTAAAGCATATCTATCTAATTTAATATCATTTGATTTTAAAAATGTTATAAGTTTATCATATTTTAAATTTTTGCTTTTACATAAGTCATACATTTTAATAAGTATTGGATTAATAGTAAATTTTGTTAAATATTCTGCAGGAAAATAATTATTTAAGTAGCACATAAAATATAATTCTTCATCATAAGCCACACCAAATCTACCCAATTCAGCCAAGTAAATGTTATTAGATATTAGATAGTTGATATGTTTAGCTCCTATTACTAATCCATGCATAATTAATAATTCTATTATTTTTTCAAATTTATCATTACTATTGCGATAGTCTTTTTTTCCCAAATTATAAAATGTATCATCATCTGGAGTTAATTTATATTTTAAAACACTAGATATCAAGTCGTAATCCAATCTACCAATACATATATCCAAAGTTGATTTTTCTGGTATAATATTATGGATGTCTGTTAAAAATGTTATATCGGAAGAAATTCCCCTTTTATGCGCAATATTTAATGTGGTTAAATTGGGTTTTATTTTAAATATTTCAAATAAATCTATCGTATTTATAACTATTTGCCCATATTTTTGTAAAGCTTCCCCTCGTTTTGTTGGTAATATGTGTTTGTAATTTGATGTATTTATAATTTTAAAACTAACATTGTCATCATATATTTTATTTATTTCATCAATTGTAATTTTATGCCCTTTTTCTGATAATTTAAATATGTATTCAGGCATAAAGGATGTTATAGCATCTAATATATATTCTGCAAAAACTTTTGAGTAATCAAATTTATCTATAATATAATCAAGTAGAATAGTCGTATTACTATCCCTACCTATTTTATTATTTATAGCAAATTGAATAATTTCATCTTTATGATTTGGATTGTTTGATTTTGTGAAAATAGCATCTAATAATAATATCAAATTTTTTTTGTCAAATTTAGAAGGATCTCTATTATAACGCCTATATAACAACCCCATTCTTATAATTTCTAAATATTCAATATTAAATGTATTACTTTTAGTAATAATTTTTAATAATTTATTAAATATTTTATTATTTTTAATATTTATTACAGATATGAATGCCATAAATATGATATTATTATTACACACGTCATAATTATCAATTTTTAAAAAATCATACTCAGTTCTATACAAGTATTCAAAACATTCCATAGTAAAATTATGTTTTTTTTCAAAAAGGTAATCGATACAATTAAATGTTCTATTCGCTTGTAAATATCTATGTGCACATATTTTTTTAATTTTTTCATTGCAAATATTAAAATTCATAAATATATATTTTATAATCATAATATGTTCTGGTATTGTTGAGATTATAAATGGTTTATTATAAGGAGGTGTACATGCTTGACCAATAAATTTGTTAACTTGAACAGATGTGAATATATAATTTGAATTTACTAATTCAATCAAAATATTTATTAATTCTCCATCATTACCAGATACAAATTCATTATATAAGCAATTTTTTTTGTTTAGTAATGTATTTAATCTTTGTACATTATTTGCCATTTATTATTTATTGTTAAGTAATAAATAGCTATTTTATTAAAAAATCAATTTTATTTTAAAATTGATAGCCAATTTCATTTCAAATTTCATCTCAAAATTCAAAGTCTATATCTGCATTATTTTTTTCATTTATAACATAGTTCCTATTATTAATTTTTAAAAATATATGTTTAACCTTTTTAGGACAACAATCATTAAAAAGTTTATTAAAATTAGAATCCTTTGGTACTACAACTCTATTTTCTATAATAAATGTATTTATAAATTTGTGGGTCACATCACTATTAAAATCATATGTTCCATATTTAGCTGTAATATTGTAAGGATTATCAATATATATTTTAATAGGTTCTGTTATTATATGTGGAACCTGGTATACAGTGCCTTTAATATTAATATTTAAAAAACATACATTACTTCCTAATGCATTAGATAAATTTTTAAACTCAGAAATATTATAATAATCTACAGGTATTGTGATTTCATTATTATTAATAAAATACTTTGTTACGGTATCTGTTACATTTATCATATATTCCCCAATACCAAAAGTCATATGGAAATTTTTATTTTTAATAATACTATCTAATTTCCATTTTCTGTATTTAACAACATAATTAAAATTTACAGGAGGATTATTTGCCCAAAACCATTTATGAAAAACAACTTCAAATGGGTGTATTGTTATACTATCATATGTATTTGCTCTTGATGGATGCGTATAATTATTTTGGTCTATCCAATTTTCAGTATCTGTCCAATCCGTATCTTGGTATTTATATAATAAACAATCCAATGAAAATCCAGCATTCATAATTGCTTTTGATAATCCATATTCCCCATCATTAACAGCCAATTGTTTCGTTTGATGATTTACGAATACTGTATTTGTGTTAAATACAACTTCCAAACCAATTTTATCTAAACAAAAAAAGAACCCTTCTATATGTGGACCCTTACCTACACTAGAAGTATATTCAAAACATGCCAAAGATGTACCAACTAATTTTACTTTATCATTTAATTTTGATGTAAATATATCTATCCATGACGTATTAGATGGATAATATGTTGGTAAAAATGGACCAATCACTCCACAATTCATAAAAATAAAATTATCAAATGGTATTTTGTTTATATCACCATACATACCTAATAAATAATCTATACTTGCCCTATGTGCCCCAAAATCAAACCCTGTATTATTTCTTTGCAATACTACACAATTTTCATAATTTGGTAATTCGACACAACAATTAGGCCCATTTATAACAATAATAAATAATATATCGTGACTATCTGTCATTCCAACTTGTGCAAAAAAATCTAAATTATACATTGCTCTATTAGTTTCATAATATGCATAAGATACAACAGTTTTCATTATTATACATAACAATAAAAATAAAACAATTAAAAAACGAGTGTTAATTATTTTATTTTATAGTATATCTATACTAATTTCTTCATTATTACTTTCATCAAACAAATAAGTGACATTATTAATTTTAATATATAAATATTTCGCAACTCCATTACAAACATTACCAAAACATTCATTAAAGTCATAATTCTTAGGAACTATAATTTTATTATTTTTAAGAAATGTATTAATAAATTTATTAGTTACATTAATTTTAAAATCTGGCCTTCCATAATAAACTTCCATACCATTATTACCGATAAATAATTCAATTGGTTCTTTTATACGGTATGGTATTGTGTATGCATATCCATAAATTGTAATACATAATTTGTATATTGGAGTATTTAAATTTTTTGCTATATTTTGTAATGTTATATTATCATAGTAATCAATTGGCACTATAATTTTATTACCATCCAAAAATGTTTTTACAACATCAGTGACATTAATCATAAATTCACCATTCCCAAAAGTAGCATTGAATTCTTTATTTCTTATAATTTCATCTAATTTCCATTTTTTATATTTCATAACATAATTAAAATTAACG
>JAYTXX010000123.1:0-12469 GCA_043742725.1 Bacteroidota bacterium
AAAAATGTTCGCAAATTTTTCTACTTAAAGGATGAGAAGAATTTACAGCAAGCGAAACTGCCATTCGATATTCTTCTTCAGATAATTTTGTTCCTAAAAATTTCACAGCAGAACCGTGTGTAATTGTTCCTGTTTTATCAAAAACGATCGTATCAATTTTACACAATCGTTCAATCACACTTGCATTTTTTATATAAAATTTATTTTTACCGAAAATACGCAACATATTTCCATTTGTAAATGTTGCAGAGAGTAACAAAGCACAAGGGCAAGCTACAATAAGCACTGTTGTTAAAGCGTTTAACGCTTTATGTGTATCGCCCATAGAAAACCAAAACACGAAAGATGAGAATGCTATTGCAAACAATGTCAAACTGAAATATTTATTAATCTTATTTACTAATGTTGATGATTCCTCTTTTTGAGATTGTGTTGTTGCATCTTTGTTCCAAAGACTTGTTAAATAACTTTGTGAAACTTCTTTTACAATTTCGAGTTCTACTGCTCCTTGCAATTGTTTTCCTCCTGCATAAATAAGTTCGCCTGCTGTTTTCTTTATCGGTCGCGATTCGCCAGTAACAAAGCTATAATCAATGTATGTAGAATTACTTTTTAAAATTGCATCAGCAGGAATAAGTTCATTGTTTCGCACAATAATATAATCGTTTTTTTTTAACTGAGAAACAGGAATACTCGTTTCTGTTCCCTTGTTTTTTAATGTTACCGAAACAGGAAAATACGATTTGTAATCACGTTCAAAAGAAAGTGTTTCGTAAGTAATGTTTTGAAAATAACGACCAATCAACATAAAAAATACAATGCCAGTCATCGAATCTAAATAGCCATTTCCTGTGCCACTCACAATTTCATAAATACTTCGAGTAAATGTTACTATTATAGCAAAGGCTATTGGCAAATCAATATTTAAAAATCGTTGTTTAATAGCTTGATAAGAGGAAATGAAAAATTCGGATGCGCTGTAAAAAAACACAGGCAACGATAGAAACAAACTGATATAACTAAAAAATGTTTTTAATCCTTTTTGCTCATAATAATTACCAAACGAAAAATATTCAGGAAAACTAAACATCATAATATTTCCAAAACAAAATCCAGCAATACCAATTTTCAAAATCGTTTCTCTATTTGATTTTTTTTGTTTTTTAGTTTCTAAATCATTTAAACTAATAAGTGGCTTATAACCAATATTGGCAAGCATTTCAACCAAATTAGATAATGTTATATTCGATTGGTTATATACAATTGTTGCTTCTTTTTTTAGAAAATTAACAGTCGAACTCACAATGGCTTCGTTTAGTTTGTGCAAATTTTCTAACAACCAAATACAAGAACTACAATGAATTTTTGGAATATAAAAAGTTATATGAACTTGGTTCCCGTCAGTAAAATGAATAAGTTTATTTTTCTCTTGTTCATCATTCAAATAACCATATTTTTCTGAATTTGTGGGCTTAAGAAAAGAATTTCCAGGAGTTGTATTAAGAGAATAATAGGTGCATAAATTATTTTCATTTAATAATTCATATACCAATTTACAACCTTCGCAACAAAAATCTTTATCGTCAAATTTAAAATTATTAGTTTGTGCATATTTTTCTCCGCAATGATAACAGGTTAAAGCATTATCAATTTTTTCTTTTGAATAATAGAGATTCATCTATTTTACAAATCAATATTAGTGTTCCGATTTTTTTTCTTTACTACTATCAGTAATGGAAATGAGCATAAAAATTAATGTTCCAATAATGGTTGCTACTGCGCAAAGCAAATTCACAGGATTGGAAGTTGTTTGATCCAACATTGCATAGCGAAATGGAAAAATAAAGATTAATAAAATGAATACGATTGGTAATACTTTTGATTTCATAACTTTTTATTTTTTAGTAATTAAATAAATTTATGAGCACAAAATTGCAAACCCTTACATCAAAAAATAATGATAATTGTCAGACAAATAGTATGACTTGTGTCAGTTTTGAAAATTAGGCTGTAAACAAAACACTACACAATCCTTTTCAGTAGCCTTAATCGGTGAGAATAATCTTTTTTATCATTATTAAAAATTCCTTGATGGTCAAAACCATCAATGCGAACTTTGCCTGAAGCATGTATAATTTTATTATTGTCCAACACAATACCAACGTGTACAATTCGTCCTTCATCATTATCGAAAAAAGCTAAATCTCCAGCTTCTGCTTCTTCTACAAAACTCAATGTTTCACCTTGTTCGGCTTGTTGGTAGGCATCGCGCAAAAGTTTTATTCCATGTAGTTTATAAACTGTTTGTGTGAACCCGCTACAATCAATACCAAAAGGAGTTTTGCCTCCCCATAAATATGGAGCATTTAAAAATTGCATAGCTGTTTCTATAATCCCAATTTTTTCAAAAGGCAATTTTCCTGTGATGTTAGCACCTTCGTAAGAATAACTTTGGTTTTCAATTGTACATTCTTTTGAAGAAAAATTTGGCAATGAACTTCCAATAGTAATTGGAAATAAGTATTTGGTTTTGTTGTCGGTAATTATTTGAACAAGTTCGTTGCAATAAAATTGTTCGGTAGTGTTTAGTATATCAAATGTTGGTTGTTCAATTTTTAGAAACTGTTTTTTATCCACCCAACATTCATAATCATCATAAGTGATTTTTATTCGGCACCAATTTCCTTGTGTTTCTAACACTTCAAAAAAATCGCCAAACAAAAGCTGTGTAACCATTTCGCTTTTGTCCGAAGGTTCTTTTCTACAAGGTGCTACGCTTAAATTACAAATTCCAAAGTTCATATTTTATTTACCACTAAGGCATTAAGAACACAAAGAAACACTAAGTTATTATACTAATTCAACAACAACAGCACTTGCTCCACCACCACCATTGCAAATTCCTGCGGCACCATATTTTGCTTTGTTTTGTTTCAACACATGAATTAAAGTAACTATGATACGAGCTCCTGAACAACCCAATGGATGACCTAAAGAAACTGCTCCACCATTCACATTTACTTTGCTTGCATCCAATTTCATTTTTTGCATATTCACAATTCCAACAGTTGAAAATGCTTCGTTCAATTCAAAGTAATTAATATCAGTCAATGTTAATCCTGCTTTTGAAACCGCTTGTGGCACAGCCAATGAAGGTGCGGTCGTAAACCATTCTGGTGCATGTTCAGCATCTGCATAACCACGAAGAATGGCAATTGGTTTTAATCCTAACTTTTCGGCTTTTTCTTTACTCATAAGCACTAATGCTGCTGCACCATCATTCATTGTTGAAGAGTTTGCAGCAGTTGCAGTTCCTTCTTTTGAAAATGCAGCTTTTAATTCTGGTATTTTGTCGAAGCGAACATTTTTATATTCTTCATCTTCTTTCATAATGATTGCATCACCTTTACGTTGTGGAATTTCCACAGGCACTATTTCGTCATTAAATTTTCCAGCAGCCCAAGCTGCTTGTGATCGTTTGTAAGATTCTATTGCAAACGCATCCTGTTCTTCACGGGAAATATTACATTCTTTCGCACACAAATCGGAAGCATTTCCCATTGCATAATTATTATATACATCAAGCAAACCATCTTTTGCTAAACCATCTATCATCGTTACGTTTCCGTATTTATTTCCCCAACGCATGTTTTCCGAATAAAATGGAACTTGACTCATGTTTTCCATACCACCAGCAACTACTACATCTGCATCGCCAAGCATAATGTTTTGTGCACCAATCATAATTGCTTTCATTCCCGAAGCACATACTTTATTAATAGTTGTGCATTGCACAGTGTTTGGCAAACCTGCAAATATTGCTGCTTGACGAGCAGGTGCTTGTCCTAAATTGGCTTGCAACACACTTCCCATATATACTTGTTGAACTTCTTTTGCATCAACACCTGCTTTTGCAAGTGCTCCTTTTATTGCTATTGCTCCTAATTTTGTTGCAGAAATACTTGATAATGCTCCACCAAAACTTCCCATTGGCGTACGAACCGCTGATATAATGTAAACTTCTTTCATTGTAGAATTGCTTTGTTTGTTAGTATATTTTATAATTGAAATCGGCATCAAATTTAATATTAATAGTTTAATTACGAATATTTTTAATTGTGAATAAACTTGTGTACAACTGAACATCTTAAGTTCTTTTAAACGCTAATTATTAATTATTTTTGCTATTAAATAAACACAAGCTTTGAAAAAATTTATTTCATTCATTCGCCACAGTCATCCCGAAATATATAAGGGAATGCTCTTTTTTATTGCCATTTCATTGATTGTTTATGTTTTTCCAAAAGAAGGAAAATTCAAATATGAATTTGAAAACCTAAAAGGAAAACCTTGGTTTCACGAAGATTTGATTGCTCCTTTTGATTTTGCCATTAAAAAATCAAAAGATGAATTGGAAAATGAAAAAGTAGAAATCATTAAAAATTCAAAACCTTATTTCAAAAATGATGTAAGCATTTCAAAAACTAAAAAAGCAGCGTTTGAAGATACTTTTAATGAAAAGTGGGACAACACAAAAAACAAATTAATAAAAGAAAAAAATTTAGCAATTGGCAAAAAAATCATTGATTCGATTTATAGCAAAGGAATTATTGAAGCCGCTGAAATTATTGAAAACAAACCAAGTGATTATTCTATTTATGTGTTGAATAATAATGTTGCTGAAGAACACGACTTAAATGATTTTTTCAATATCAAATCGGCATTTGAATATGCACAAAATCAATTGAAAAAAAACGAAAAAAATTGCAACATCAATTTTTTATTGCCTTTGATTGAAAACAGCATTGCCCACACTATTTTTTACGACAAAGCAACCTCCGAAAAGGTTTTAAAACAAGCCATTGACGACCTTTCTACAACTCACGATATTATTATCAAAGACCAAAGTGTAATTTCAAAAGGTGAAATATTAGATGCTAAAAAAATTCAAATTCTCGAATCACTAAAAGAAGAATATGAACAACAATCGTCAGGCGGAACAAGTAATTATTTTTTTATTTTAATCGGACAAATTTTAATTGTATCCATTTGTTTAGGAGTATTGGTGCTGTTTTTAGCTTTCTTTCGTAGAGAAATATATTTAGATAACACAAAAATTATTTTCATTCTCATTCTTATTTTATTACAAGTAATGATGGCACGTTTGGCGCTTAACTCACAATCGTTCAGCATTTATTTGTTGCCATTCTGTATTCTTCCTGTTATCATTCGTGCGTTCTACGATACGCGTGTAGCTTTGTTCGTACATTTAATAACAGTACTCATCATTTCGTTTATGGCTCCCAATCGTTTTGAATTTACATTTATTCAAATGCTTGGCGGAATGGTAGCCATTTTTAGCATTGTGAGTATGCGCAATCGTTCGCAAATATTTATTTCATCTACACTTATTTTTATTACCTATAGCATTGCATTCACTGGTATTACTATAGTTCAAGAAGGTGGAAGCGATACTATTACTGGTTACGATTATGCTTGGTTTGGAATAAGTGCTATGCTTACTCTATTTTCTTATCCATTGATTTTTATCTTCGAAAAAATATTCGGATTTATTTCCGATGTTTCTCTCCTTGAACTTTCTGATACTAACGGAAAACTGCTACGAGAGCTTGCTTCAAGAGCACCTGGAACTTTTCAGCACTCCTTGCAAGTTGCAAATTTGGCGGAAGAAGCTATTTACAACATTGGCGGAAATCCTTTATTAGTAAGAACAGGAGCATTATACCACGATATTGGAAAAATGGAAATGCCTTTATATTTTATCGAAAATCAAGCAAATGGAATTAATCCACACGAAGATTTAAGTTTTGATGAAAGTGCTTCTATAATTATCAATCACGTAATTCAAGGAGTTGAAATTGCAAAAAAGCACAACTTACCAGAAGTAATTATTGATTTCATCCGAACACATCATGGCACAAGTGTAACTGCTTATTTTTATCGTTCGTTTCAAAATGCTTTTCCAGAAGAAAAAGTAGATGAAACAAAATTTCATTATCCTGGTCCAATTCCTTTTTCAAAAGAAACTGCTGTGCTAATGATGGCGGACTCGGTAGAAGCTGCTTCTCGAAGTTTAAAAAAATACGATGCTGAAAACATTGATAATTTAGTTGAGAAAATTATTGATGTTCAAATTGAACAAAAACAATTTGCAAATGCTGACATTACTTTTAAAGACATCAACACACTCAAAAAAATATTCAAGAAAAAACTGATGAATATTTATCACATCAGAGTAGAATATCCAAGATAGAAATGAAATATTTCTAAAACAAAAAAGCCTTTCAATCAGTTGAAAGGCTTTTTTGTTTTGTGATCCCGGCGCGATTCGAACGCGCGACCGCAGGTTTAGAAAACCTGTGCTCTATCCAGCTGAGCTACAAGATCATTAAAAAAAAAGCTAATTAACCAATCTGAAAATTTGAAAAATTTGTTTTCAAATTACGAACTAACTAATTAGCTAATTAATGTGTCGGGGCGGCAAGATTCGAACTTGCGACCTCCTGGTCCCAAACCAGGCGCGATGACCGGACTACGCTACGCCCCGAATTGTATTCTGCTTTTTAAAAGAACTCTTTTTTTAGCGGTTGCAAATGTAGTATTATTTTTAGTTTTTCAAACAAAATAAAAAATACTTTTTGCAATCATTCGCGGTGAGAGAGGGATTCGAACCCTCGGTACAGTTACCCGTACGACAGTTTAGCAAACTGTTCCTTTCGGCCTCTCAGGCATCTCACCTCTTTTAAACTTTTTTAAAAGGACTGCAAATGTAAAAAAAGATTCGCTATTGCAAAACAAAAATCTGCTTTTAGCTATGAATTAACTTCTATGTGTTTAAAACTTACTGTAAATCAATAAACATAGCTTGTTTACAATGTATATGTTTAAGCATTAATTAAAAAACGATGAATGTACATTTTATAGCAATTGGCGGAAGCGCTATGCACAATATGGCAATTGCCATGCACAAAAAAGGGTTCAATGTTACTGGCTCTGACGATGAAATTTTTGAACCTTCAAAAACACGATTAGCCAACTTTAATTTGTTGCCTAAAAAAGAAGGTTGGGACGAAAGTAATATTCACAGTAAACTTGATGCTGTAATACTTGGAATGCACGCACGAATGGATAATCCAGAACTAATAAAAGCACAGCAACTGGGATTAAAAATATATTCTTATCCAGAGTATATTTACGAACAAACAAAGGATAAAACACGAATTGTAATTGGCGGAAGTCATGGAAAAACAAGTATTACTGCTATGATTTTGCACGTGCTTCATTACCATAAAATAGATTGTGATTATATGGTTGGTGCCCAACTCGAAGGTTTTGATACAATGGTAAAACTTACCAAAGAAGCCAAAATAGCGGTAATTGAAGGAGATGAATATTTATCCTCACCAATTGATAGACGACCTAAATTTCATTTGTATAAACCAAATATTGCTATTTTAAGTGGCATAGCTTGGGATCACATCAATGTGTTTCCAACATTTGAAAATTATGTACATCAATTTGAAATTTTTGTTGATTTAATTGAACACAATGGAAACCTTGTGTATTGCGAGCTTGATAAGGAAGTAAAAAAAGTATGTGAAGCGGCACGAACTGATATTAAAAAAATTCCTTATGCAATTCCTGAACATAATATTGAAAATGGAACTACATTTTTGAAAACGAATAACCAAAAATCATTGCCTCTATTGATTTTTGGAGAACATAATTTAATGAACCTCAATGGTGCTCGTTTGGTTTGTAATAAAGTTGGTGTGAGTGATGAACAATTTTATGAAGCAATACAAAGTTTTAGTGGTGCATCAAAAAGATTAGAATTAGTAGCGAAAAATGATGTAACGGCTATTTATAAAGACTTTGCACATTCTCCATCAAAATTAAAAGCAACAACACAAGCTGTAAAAAAACAATTTCCAAATCGCAAACTTATTGCTTGTATGGAGTTACATACATTTAGTAGTTTGAATGAAAATTTTCTGAATGAGTACAATGGTTCTATGGCATTGGCAGATGAGGCGATTGTGTATTTTAATCCTCATACAATAGAACATAAAAAATTAAAAGTAATTAGTGAACTGCAAGTTCAACAAGCTTTTGGTGGAAACAACATTAAAGTTTATACCAACTCTAAAACATTATTGGAAGACTTATTAAAAATAAATTTCGAGAACAAAAATTTATTAATGATGAGCTCTGGAAATTTTGATGGTATTGACTTTAAAGAGCTTGGGAATAAAATAATAAAATAAATTTTTGAATTTTTTTTTATTACATCAAACCAAATTGTTTGCAATGATGCACAGCATGTTTGTGTAATAAATGTGTCCATTCTTCAAAATTCAAATCGCCAAAAAATGGATTTGTTAATGTAGCATTTTTGTTGTGTTCAAAATAGTTTACAAAATTTGAAATCGTATTTTTTAATTCTTGAACTGCTTCTTGCATACTTTTATTTCTTGTAGCAACAGGTGTTTCGGACATCAACGCATTTTTAATGTTAGGCTTAATCTCTTTATCACTCATTGCAAAACTTTTGTATTTTTCAACATTTTCAGCAGCGGTATGCAATTGTTGATTGTTGCTACCTGTTGCATAACTAATAGATTGAGTCATGTGTTCTACCATTTGTTGTGCATTTAAAACTCCCCAATTACCTTTCATTTCCGAATTTAAAGTTGCTACTAATTTTGGAAATTCGTTTTGTAAAAAATTTAGTTTATTCATCGTTCATTATTTTTTTAATTCTTTAGGAAAATCTTTTTTGTCAATATACACGCCATTCATAGGATTTTCAAAAGGAATGTTATCGCGCAAATAAAAATACAAATGTGTTTCATTTGTTTTTTCATTCAAAATTTTTTCTGTTTTTTTTAGCAATTTTTTTGAAACAGCAAATTGCATTTGCTTATCATCAGTGGTTGTGCAATCAACAATTGTCATATCCCAAATTTCAAAATTAAAAGGTTTGTTATCTGCAAAAAATCCTGCTAAATTATAAATAGCATTATTCCTAATTTTAAATTCCTTTACATCGCCCGAAACTTTAAACTCATCTTCCCACAAGTGTTTGATGTTATCTTCCGATTCTTCTCCGTTATATAAATCATTTGCCAAGCCTTGATTAAATTCAGAGTTAACAAGTATAAAATGTAAGTGTAAATTCATGTTTTTTTATTTTTACCGCAAAGGCGCGAAGTCGCAAGTTTTTTTACTTTTATGTTTCTTTCCAAGTTTTATAAATATCTTGTTGCTTTGGTCTGTTTGTTTCTATTTCTCGAAGCGGTTCACATTCTTTTAATGTTGCTTTGCAATCGGCTGGTAATTGCTGATAGAGTTTTGTTCCTTGTGATTTCCATTCAATCATTTCATCCGAAACATCTTTTACAATTTTTGCAGGATTTCCAACCACAACTTTTCTTTCTGGAATAACAGTATTTGCAGGAACAAAACACAAAGCCCCAACAATACAATTATCACCAATCACAACATCATCCATTATTACAGCATTCATTCCTACCAACACATTTTTTCCAATTGTACCTCCGTGAACGATTGCTCCATGACCAATATGAGCTGCTTCTTTTAATAAAACAGTAGTTCCAGGAAACATATGAATAGTACAATTTTCCTGAACATTACATCCATCTTCAATAATTATTTGTCCCCAATCACCTCTGATTGCAGCACCTGGACCAATGTAAACATCTTTGCCAATAATTACATTTCCTGTAACAGTAGCATTGGGATGTACAAATGCACTTTCGTGTATTACTGGTTTATATCCGTTAAATTCGTATATCATAAATCTTTATACCTTTTCAATAATCATTGCGTACCCTTGTCCAACACCTATACACATTGTAACAAGAGCATAGCGTTTATTTTGTTCGTGTAATTCAATTGCTGCTGAATTTAAAATTCTTGCACCACTCATTCCCAAAGGATGTCCCAATGCAATGGCTCCACCATTTGGATTAATACGCGAATCATTATCTGCAATTCCTAACGCACGAGTACAAGCTAATGATTGTGCGGCAAATGCTTCGTTCAATTCAATAATATCAATATCGTTTAAAGATAATCCTGCTCTTTTTAATGCTAACTTACTTGCTTCTACAGGTCCTATACCCATTATTCTTGGCTCAACTCCCACTACTCCACTCGAAACAATTCTTGCTTTAGGAATTAAATTATATTTTTTAATTGCTTCTTCTGATGCTAATAAAATTGCAGCAGCACCATCATTTAATCCCGATGCATTACCTGCTGTTACTGTTCCGCCTTCTTTTTTAAAAGCACCTTTTAATTTTGATAATCCTTCCATTGTAGTATCAGGACGCATAAATTCATCTTTATCAAAAATGGTTGTATCACCTTTCTTTTGAGGAATTTGAACAGCAACAATTTCTTTTGCAAATCTTCCTTTCGCTTGTGCTGCAGCAGCTTTTTGCTGACTCCAGAATGCAAATTTATCTTGGTCTTCTCTGCTTATTTTATCTCTGTCAGCAAGGTTTTCGGCAGTCTCGCCCATTCCATCCACACCATATAATTCCTTCATTTTAGGATTAATAAATCTCCAACCGAAAGAAGAATCGAACATTTGAGCATCTCTGCCAAATGCCGAAGAAGTTTTTGAAATCACCCAAGGTCCTCTTGTCATATTTTCAACTCCACCTGCAATCATTAAATCTGTTTCTCCAATCATAATGCTACGAGCCGCAGCCATACTTGCAGACAAACCAGAAGCGCACAAACGATTTACTGTTTCGCCTGGCACCTGACAAGGCAAACCTGCAAGCAACAAAGCCATTCGAGCCACATTACGATTATCTTCTCCTGCTTGATTGGCGCAACCCATAATTACATCGCCAATTTCTTTTGGGTCGATGGAAGAATTTCTTTTTATCAATTCTCTCAAAACTATTGCTGCCAAATCATCGGTGCGAACAACCGAAAGTGTTCCACCGAAATTTCCAATTGGAGTTCTTACTCCATCAATTATAAATGCATTTTTCATATTCTATTATTTGGAACGCTGATTTTTATGATACTTATGATTTATTAAGATTTTATCAGCGAATACCATAACATTCATAATTAATCTGCGTTCTATTTTTATTCAAACCAATTTTTACTTGTTCTATAAACTGTGCCTTTAAAGAAGGCAACATTTTCTTGTTTCTGATTTTTAACTTCGATTAAATATATTCCTGTTTTATTAGTTAAGCTTAATTCCTTTGCTTCGCAAGAAAGAACATCATTTACATTAACAGCAATAGGAAATGAAATGGAACACTCCAAAGCAACACTTAATCTTCCGTGAGCATTTGAAGCAAAAGCCAAAGCACTATCAGCAAAAGAAAAAGTAATTCCTCCGTGAGCAATACCAAAGCCATTTACCATTTCATCACGAATTTTCATTTTCAAAATGCAATGTCCTTCTTCTATTAAAATGGTTTCAATTCCAAGCCACTGACTGAATTTATCTTCAGCCATCATTTTATCCACTATTTTTTTTGCAATTTCTTTACTCATAAAATTTCTTTTTATCTTTTACCATCATTTTAAGTAGTATTGACGGGCGGTAGCGGTCTTCGTTATACAATTCATACAACACATCCAGCGTTTGATACACATTACTCAATCCTATTTCATCCGCCCATTTCAATAAACCTTTCGGATAGTTTACACCTTTAGTCATCGCCAAATCCAGGTCTTCTTTGCTTGCAAGTTTCAAATAAAGCGAATCAACAGCTTCATTTATTAGCATTGCAATCACACGATTGAAAATATATTTTCCCAATTCTTCATTTCTAGTTGGTTCAGGAATAACATCACTTTCAGAGTAACTGTAATATCCTCTTCCTGATTTTTTTCCAAATAATTTTGCTTCGTATAATCTTTTTTGTGTTAATGAAGGCTTAAAGCGAGGTTCATAAAAAAATTGTTCCCACACACTTTCAGTAACTTTGTAATTCACATCATTACCAATAAAATCCATCAATTCAAAAGGTCCCATTTTAAATCCGCCATACGTTTTCATTGCCCAATCAATAGTTGCAAAATCAGCCATTCCTTCTTCATAAATTCTAATTGATTCACCATAATAAGAACGCGCCACACGATTCACAATAAACCCTGGAGTGTCCTTAGTAAGTACAGTAAGCTTTCCCCAGCTATCAATTATTTTTTTTGATTCCTTTGTAATTTTCTCATCAGTAGTAATTGCAGGAATAATTTCCACCAAAGGCATTATTGGCGCAGGGTTGAAAAAATGAATCCCAATAACACGATTTGATTTTTTACAAGCAGAAGCAATGGATGCAATGGAAAGAGAAGATGTATTACTTGCTAAAATGCAATGAGGTGCACAAATCTCCTCCAGTTCGCGGAATATTTTTTCTTTTATAACAAAATTTTCTGAAGCTGC
>JAYTXX010000124.1:0-7127 GCA_043742725.1 Bacteroidota bacterium
TAAAACACCTTCAAATACAAATAATAGCTTACAAAATACACCAAATAACTGTACATTTGGGTCTAATTGTCCAAAAATTGCGCCAGATGGCTTATTAATTACATTTAATCCAATTCAAAATGAGCAAAATAATGTTCCAATTATACATGATAAATCTCAAGTTACAAATGATAGTAATTCAATAGAAAATTGTTCAAATAAAAAAAAAATACATCAATGTTCAGATTGTTTAAAAATTTTTACAAGAAACAATGTATTACAAAAACATATCCAAAACAGTTGTAAAGGTCCTGATGCAAAAAAAATTAAGTGTGATTATTGTTCACATATTTTTTATAAACCTGCAAATCTAAAAGCACACTTATATAATGGCTGTAAAATGCAATACACTAACAATGATAACACAGATTTTCTTGATAGTGATGAAAATGAAGATATCAATGTAGGTGAATTGTTAAAAGAATTAAAAACCCTCAAGGAAGAAAATGAAAAATTAAAAAATAACAAAGAACATTCAACAATAACTACAACAACTACAACAACTAATTCAAACAACAATATAACAATAAATCAAAATACCCAAAACATAATCCAAAATAATCAAAACATTATTCTAGTAGAATTTGGTAAAGAAAATATTAATAGTGTACTCACACATGAAGATAAAGTTAAAATGTTTGAAAGAGGATTGAGTTCTGTTACTGTATTAACTAAACATATACATTTTGAGGAAAAAATACCTCAATACAATAATTGTTATATCAGTAATAGACGCGACAATGTGGCAATTGTTTATAATGGTAAAGATTGGTGCGCTATGGAAGTGGGGGAAATAGTACAAACCCTTATAGATAATGGAAAAGATTATTTGGAATCAGAATATAGTGAAAGTAAGGGGAAATATGATATTGCTCAAAATAATACAGATAAAAATAAAATATTAAGTGAAAAGGCAATCACACAATTTAGTAGATATTTAGATAAAAAAAATGATAAAGAACTACAAAAAAGGTATGATAAAGAAACAAAACTTATTATGTATAACAATAGAAATGTTGTGATAAAAAATAAAAAATGTATTGATAATAAATAATATTTAATAAATAATATTTTAGAAATAATATGAGGCAAGTTTAGGGAATTTTCCTCTGATCACTGCACCATTAAAATTATTATTATGAAAAAATAAATGTTTTAAATTTTGCAAATTATATAGTTCTCTTGGAAAAGTTGTTAATTTATTATTGGACAAATCAAGTGATGTTAAATTATGTAGATTTCCTATTTCTGTTGGTAATGTACTTAACTCATTATCATTTAAATTTAAGTATGTTAAATTTTTTAAATTCCCTATTTCCGGAGAGATTTCTAATAGTTTGTTGCCTCCTAAATGTAATTCTTTTAAACTAGATAATTTATATATTTCTATTGGAAAATCAAGTCCATAGATTGATTGTTTAGTTTGGCCAGTAGGCCCAATTACATATGACGAAAATGCATGTTGGGCACTATGATTATCCAAATTTAGTATTTTTGTATTGTACATTTTGGAAAATGTAATATTTTGTTCTGTAACTCTTATTGCTTTTGTATAATTTATTATTTTATTTAACAAATTATACAAATAACCTAATTTATATCTACAAAATTCATTAAAAAATTTGTTTGTCATACTTAAAGATACCACGCATGATATGTCTGTAAAATCAAAAATGGTATGATAAATATCGGGGGGTAAAATTAATATTGTTAAAATACACATATTATATGCACTTAATCAATGTATTGTATCCAATAATTATTGATTTCATTTTTTAAATTTCTATAGTTAAACCATTTACATTATTAAATTCCGGTAATGCTCCAAAATTATTATTAAATATATAAAGTTCTGTTAAGTTTGGCATATTTAGTAACCCTAATGGAAATGTATTTAACTTATTGTGCCCTAAATAAAGTACCTTTAAATTGTGTAATTTATATAATTCAGGTGGAAGTGTGTTTATATTATTGTCATGTAACGTTAATATCTTTAAATTATATAAATTACCTAGTTCTGGAGGGATATGATTAATACCATTACCTTGTAAATGTAATTCTTCTAAATTAGGTAATTTACCTAAACCACGCGGAAGGTTTAAATTTTTAGGCGTACATATATATGTTGGATATATATATGTACCATTTTCTAGTATTGTTTCACCATAGTCATTATCTAGGTCAAGAATTTTTGTGTCATATAATTGTTTTAATGTAAAATTTTGTGGCCCTTTAATTGTTACAATAAATGTTATTGTTTCAATTAAATCTATTAATGTTTCATCTAATATAAATATTTTATTAAAAAATTTATTTATAAATCTTAATGATATGACATCCATTAAACCCAAAAAATTAAAAACATTATGATAAATATCAGGAACCAAATCTAATATTGTTAACATAGATATGATATATGTATAAATAAATATATTGTATCCAATAATTATTGATTTCATTTTTTAAAAAATCACTACATCTAAATCATTTACATTATCAAACTTTGGTACCACTTTAAAATTATTATAAAATATACAAAGTTCTTTTAATTTTGGCATATTTAGTAACCCCAATGGAAACGTGTCCAACTTATTATCACCAAGATATAATTTCTCTAAATTATGTAATTTATATAATTCAGATGGAAATGTATCTATGCTATTGTGATGTAATGATAATATTATTAAATTAGACAAATTACCTAATTCTGTTGGAACACATTTATAAAAATTACTTTGTAAATATAATTCCTCTAAATTTTGTAATTTACTTATGCCTCGTGGAATGTGTAAATTTTTAAATGTACCAAAAGATGTTGGAGCCGTATATATACCATTTTTCGGGATTGCACTACCATAAGTATTATTTATATCAAGAATTTTGGTATCTGACAATTGTTTTAATGTAAAGTTTTGCGGCCCTTTAATTTCTTTAATAAATGCCATTGTTTCAATTAAATCTGTCCATACTTTATCTAATGTGCATATTTTATTTAAAAACTTATTTACAAATATAAATCTGGAAATATCTATTAAATCTAAAAAATTAAAAATATTATGGTAAATATCAGGAACTAAATCTAATATTGTTAATGTAGACATAATATATGTATAAATAAATGTATTGTGGCCAATAATTATTGATTTCATTTTTAAATTGTCACACTTATTTTTGAATTACAAAATTCCATTGGCAATGTTTTAATACAATTGCCTGGTGCATAAATATGTTTTAAATTTGGCATATTTAATAACTCCAGTGGTAATGTACTTAATTTGTTGTAACCTATAGTAAATGTCCTTAAATTATGTAATTTATATAATTCATGTGGTATAGTGCTTAAATTATTATGACGCAACGACAAAAAATATAAGTTGGTTAAATTATATATTTCAAGTGGAATAAATGTAAATCCGTGCCCTCCTAAATATAATTTTTCTAGATTATGTAATCTCCCTAATCCTTTTGGAATATCAAATATACCAGTTGGATTATTAAGTAAACTCACTACAAAATTTCCTTCCGGTGGAATTGCATTTCCATATCCATTATCCAATTTAAGAATTTTAGTTTCACACAGTTGTTTTAATGTAAAATTTTGTGGACCTTTAATTGTTATAATAAATTTAATTAATTGCATTAAATCATTCCACATTTCACTTGATATACATATTTGATTGAAAAATTTATTTGTGAATATTAATGGCGCAATATCTGTAAATTCTAAAAAGTTAAAAATATTGTTATATATGTCCAAAATTAAATATGTTACTAAAGGGGGTGTTTTATCTGTCATTATGTATTTAATAATACATAATTTAAACAATATTAACAATGTGTATATGTATCAATTTTTTATTACATATTTAAATAAAAAGACCCAATGATATTATTGATTTGGAAAAAGATAAAGAATGTTGAGGGCTTATAATAATAAATGCTCATATGTTTATAGATATAATAAATTTTAATAAAATGTTGTACCATTTCTTAAAAATGTTCTGGATGAATTTTTTTTCATAATTATAGATAACCCTGCTTCAGTCAATGGTAAAGTAATTATATTTATATCATCCCTTTTTTCTAATAAGGGAACCAATTTATAAGAATCCCCACAAAACCCTGGATTTATATAATCATTATTTATTGGGTCAGTATCGTGCATAAATATGATACCATTGTCATTCAATAATAACAATACATTTTCAAAATCTTTTAATGCTGAATCAAAACAATGGTCAGCATCAATAAATGCCATATCTATTTTTTGGTTAAAGTTTAAAAAAAAGTCATCAGTTTTACAATAATTCATTGTTAATTTATTTTGGTATATATTTTCCAAATTTTGCAAATATTGATTTGGTTTCATATCGACACCGAAACATTTATTTACATGTGGTATTACTTTTACCAGAGTCTCTCCTTGATATAACCCCAATTCAACATATACATTTGGTTTTGTAATACTAGCTACAATTGTTATAAAATCACTGTGATGCATTATATATACTAATGTAGTTACATTAATATACATAATGGATCGCATTAAAATTTATTAAATAAATTTTACTGTGATGCATTATATATATTGGACCTAGAGGATTAAGTATTTTAAAAGGTATGTAACTTATTAATAAACCGGGCGGTAGTAAATACCACTTATTTACCATCATGCTTTTCCAAGTTATATAATTTTTATTATAATAAAAAGCATAATGGTAAATAAGTGGTATTTACTACCGCCCGGTTTATTAATAAGTTACATACCTTTTAATTATCCTTAATCCTCTAGGTCCATTAATGTAGTTACATTAATATATTTGTATAATTATTTCATTGATTTTAATTACACTATTGTCAATATATTAGTTTTATTTAAATATAGATGTATATCATTTATTAAATTATCAGTTAATTTTTCTAATGGAATTGCAAGTAAATTTCTACAATCAGGTCTACATCCTGCAAATGTTTCATTTATAAGATACACTTCATATTGTTTATTTTTTAAGTATGTAGATAATTCAACATAATTATCTGTATTTATATGTTGTTCAAAAGTAATAATAGGTTTAAAATGGTCTATTAAAAGGGTTGCCCCCATTATAACTTGAAACTCCATACCTTCCACATCTAAATGTATATAATCGATATTGTCAATTATTTGTTCAGCATATAAATAATCCAACGAACATGCATCTACTTTTGTTTCACCAGTTATACCAATAGGTGGATACACAAACGAACAATGGGTTATTGGATCATTTGTTGATAATAATTCATTTTTATCGCTAATTGCTTTTTGTATAATTGTCACGTTTGAAATATTGTTTATAAGTGCCAATTCTTTAATAAATAAACAATTTTGTTCGGATGGGTCAATTGCATAAACTATACCAGTTATATTTTTTGCCCAAGGGATAGAATTATCTCCCATCCAACTACCGTACTTTAATTAGGTACCAAATTGATACAAATTGATACAAATTGATACTAACTTTTAATCGTTTGTACGAACAACGAGTGAGACATTACTATCTCCACTTTGTACTAATTGACATACCTATAAATATGTAAACTTATTATAATAATAATGCCCGTGTTCCTTAGTTTAACTAAAGAGTTGCCATTAAGTATTAAGGTATAAATTCACTTATAGGAATGCCTATTAGCACAATTATGGTATATATACTGTATACATTTCAATGAATTCAAATTTCATTTTTTCTGCATAAAATGATATATATTACACATAACCCCATATTCTCAGAAATCAAATTTATAGCAATTTGTGACTTTTTTGTACCCTAAAACACATACCGAGGTCAATAATATTGTTTTTAATAATATTATTATTAATTAAGTACGTACTAATTTGTCTAAATAATGCTTCTGCCATTACCCTTGTTTTATATTGTTCTGTAAATTGGTGATTTGGTAACAATATTTTTACATTGTTGTCATTAATAAATATGCACTCCATATATATAACACTATATTTTAATAATTGTGATAAATCAAAAATCATGTTTTGGTCTAATTAATTTAAAACAATCATCATAAAATTCAGTATTGAAAGTATGTGCATTTTTATTTAAAACACATTTTTTATTAGTATTTACGCGATATCCACCTAAACAATTGCAATATTTTTCTATTGTAAAAATATTCAAATTTTTATTACTTAAAAAATATCCACCAATTAAAACCCCTTTTTTGCAATTAGAAGTATTATTAACAGTATGGATTACATTTAAACACACTATATTATTCCCCAATAATGCATTATGTGTTATTTTTATATTATATTTATTAATTAAAATAGCAATATCTGTAGCTCTAAGAGCGTGATATTCAAATTTATAAAAATATATTTTACCTTTTTGTTCGTCAGGATAATTTGGCATAAAATATTCAATATACTCATTACGTTCAAATGCGACTGATTTATTTAATGTTGTACAATTACCAAAACTCAAATCTGTATAAAAATAAAATTTTAATGTAAAAATAATATCATATAATTTTTTACACGTTAACATTAAACATATCACATGTTCTGTTTTAGATATGATATGAGATAATATTTCAATCCAAATATCCTTACAAATTTGATTGATGATTTTGGTATTGTCCATATAAGTATTTTACTATTTACAACAAAGTGTAATAATGCGTATATTGTTCAATTTTTTACTAATATTTATTGTGGTTTTATTATTTCTAAAAAATAATTATAGAATTATTTTTTCGTAATTTTCTAAGTAATTCTAAAGAATAGTTATAAAAATCAAAATCTTCATCAGATTTATATTTCGCTTTGTTAATCTTATATTTATTATTTTGTACATTATAATTATTTGATATACAATTATAATGGTTTTTTATTGTAAAAATATTTAGATTTTTATTATTTATTTTGTATTTATCAGTACCATAATTACAAATATTATTAATTTCACATATACCATGTAGTGTCATAAAAATTGAATCCCCAGTTCTTTTAAATTTAAAAATATATTGATTTGGATATTTATCATACAATTTTTTAGTTAATTCACTATCAAAAATATGTGTTTTGGATACAT
>JAYTXX010000125.1:0-4449 GCA_043742725.1 Bacteroidota bacterium
GTTTTATTTTCTGGAACTATCTTTTTTTCAATTGGTTTTTTACCATAAACATAAATGGTTAATTGTTTCCCTGGTTTTACATTTGTGCCCACAATGCTGTTCCATTGCTTAATTTCAGCAACTGTACATCCATATTTTTTTGCAATAGTACTTAAATGTTCCCCCTTTTTTACAGTATGAATTTTCATTATTTCTTGCGATGCCAACACTTCTTTGCTACTCAATGTATCTTTATTGTAATAATTATAAATTGCATTTTCATTATTTACAAAAGCGCCCACTTTGTTTGCAGGAAGGGAAATATAGCTTGGTTCTTCGGGATAAACAGGAATAACTTTTTTTCGATAACTTGGATTCAAATATTGTAGTTCATCTAAAGGAATATCCAACACTGCTGAAATTTGTTGAAACGAAATTTGTTTTTTCACACAAACTGTATCAACTGTTAAAAATGTTTTTTTAGGAATTGCAGAATACATATTATGTTCGGAAGTATAACTCATCACATAATTTACTGCAATAAATGCAGGAACATAACCTTGTGTTTCTTTGGGTAAAAACGGACGAATTTCCCAATATGTTTTTTTGCCTCCACTTCTGCGAATGGCTTTGTTTACAGTTCCTGGTCCACCATTATACGCAGCTAAAACCATTTGCCAATCATTAAATAACGAATACAAATATTTAAAATACTCACAAGCTGCAATAGTTGATTTGTATGGGTCGCAGCGTTCATCAACATAAGATGAAACTTTTAATCCATATATTTTTCCTGTAGGATACATAAATTGCCACAAACCCATAGCTCCTGCTTTACTTTTTGCCATTGGGTTTAATGCAGATTCGCAAATAGCTAAATATTTTAATTCTAAAGGTAAATTGTATTTATCCAATTGCTCTTCAAACATTGGAAAATAAAATTGTGAAAGTGCCATCATTCTCGAAACCAACTCCCTTTTACGAAGTGTGTACATTTCAATATATCCTCGAACAATTGAATTATACTGCAAATCAAAAGGAGATGCTGCATCTATTTTTTGCAACCTCGATTCATATATTCCATCATCGTATCGAGGAACCGAATCTTTTGAAAATTGATATTTAGAATTTTTTGAATATGTAATTTTTGCGTATCCTTTTTCAAACAAATTCAGTTTGTACAAACTATCAAGTGCTGCAGCAATGGGGTCATCCTGCATTGCATCTGGAGCATATCCAACAGATTCTTGTGAAAACAACTCAAAAGTTGTGCTCATCGCCAAGAAAATAAAAATGAATATTGCCTTTAAAATTTGTTTCATTCTACTTCGCTAATTAATATTCACAAACATACTGATGATAGTTGATAGAAACAAGTAAGATTAATGATTATAAAACGAGTATTTTAGAAAAATAGTATTAATAATTTTCTAAAATATTTTTTGAAAGAGCCATCAATTCCGCATCAGCAAATTGTTTTGCGGTAAGTTGAATTCCAAAAGGTAATTTGTTGGAATGATTGCCAACAGGAATTGAAATGGCGGGATGACCAGTAATATTTGCAAGCACAGTAAAAATATCTTCTAAATACATGGCAATAGGGTCTGCTCCTTTTTGCCCAAATTCAAACGCAGTTCCAGGTGTTGTTGGAGTAAGAATGAAATCAAATTTTTGAAAAATATCATTAATTTTATTTTGCAATAATTTTCTAACTTTTTGTCCTTTTGAATAATATGCATCATAGTATCCAGCACTTAAAACGAATGTTCCAAGCATAATTCTTCGTTTTACTTCTGGTCCAAAACCTTCTGTTCGAGATTTTTTGTATGTTGATTCAAGGTCGGTTGCTTTTGAACTTCTATATCCAAAATGAATTCCATCAAAACGTGCAAGGTTTGATGATGCTTCGGCTGTTGTTAAAACATAATAAGTTGGAACCAAATAATCTAAATACGGAAAATCAACAGCCTCAACAGTATGTCCAGCTGATTTTAATTTTTCAATAATTTCGGTAATTCTATTTTTTATTTCAGGATTCAATCCTTTTGCTTCCACAAAATCTTTAATGTATGCAATGCGTAATTTTTTTGTTGGCAGTGTCAATTCTTTTGAAAAAGCAGGAACAAGTTTTGAAGATGAAGTACTATCGTATTCATCTTTTCCTGAAATTACTTCCATAATAATTGCAGCATCATCTACATTTTTTGTAAGTGGTCCAATTTGGTCAAATGAAGAAGCATAAGCAATTGCACCATAACGGGAAACTCTTCCATAAGTTGGCTTGTAGCCAACTACTCCACAAAATGATGCTGGCTGACGAATGGAACCTCCCGTGTCTGTTCCTAATGAAGCTAAACACAAATCAGCGGCAACTGCTGCTGCCGAACCTCCAGAAGAGCCACCAGGAACGCATTTCAAATTGTGTGGATTTAATACATTTCCGAATGCAGAGTTTTCGTTGGAACTTCCCATTGCAAATTCATCACAATTTGTTCGTCCAATAATTATCGCATCTTCTGCCAACAAGCGCTCCACAACAGTAGCATTATAAAGCGATACGAAGTTTTCTAAAATTTTTGATGATACTGAAACTTTATGATTTTTGTAACAAATATTATCTTTCAACGCAATCACCATTCCTGCAAGTTTTCCTGCAGTTTTGTTTTTTATTTTTTCATCTACCTCTTGTGCTTTTGCCAATGCCGATTGCTCAAATACTTCTAAAAAAACATTCAACTGTTTTTTTTCTTCAATGCGCTCAATGTATGAATTGCTAAGCTCAACACAAGATATCGTGTTGTTAAATAAATCAGTTTGTATAGCCGAAAGAGAAGTGTACGTTTTCACAAAGGAAATAAGTATAAAAACAAAAACCTCCCAAATTTTAGGAGGATTTTTTATGAATTAATTTTAATCAATTAGTCTTTTTTTTCAGGAGCGTTGTTTTCATCAACACCTTTTGAAGCATCTTTAAATTCTTTAACGCCTTTTCCCAAGCCTTTCATTAGTTCTGGAATTTTTTTACCACCAAAAAGTAATAATACAATTACCAAAATAATTATCATTTCTGAACCACCTAATCCAAAAATTCCAAGTAAAATATTGTTTAACATGATTGTAATTTTAAAATGTTCGCCAAAGATAAGAAAATTGTTGTTGCTAATTGTTAAATAACCAATCTTCTGGGTCTAATTTGGTTTGTCCTTTCCAAATTTCAAAATGCAAAACCGTTTTATTATCATCATCATCAAATAAGATGGAGCCAATGTTTTGTTTTGTTTTTATTTTGTCGCCCACTTTCACATATACGTCTTTTAAATTGGAATAAATAGTTAAAAATTCTCCGTGACGAACTAAAATAAATTGTCCTGTTCCTGGCATATTCACAACAGCTTTCACTTCGCCATCAAAAACAGCACGAGTAAGCGAACCTGTACTTGTAGAAATATCAACTCCATTATTATTAATATCAATATTTGGCATCAATGGATGTGGATGAACGCCAAAATGTTCGCTCACAATTCCTTTTATTACGGGCCAAGGCAATTTGCCTTTATTACTTGCAAATGAATTTGAAAGTTGTTGCGATTCAGGCGTTAATATTAATTTTTGTGGCTTTGGTTTATTTTCTTTAACAGCTTCGCCTTGTGCTTTTTCAAGCTCTTTTTCTATTGCACGTTGTATGGCTTGTTGCAATTTTTCGGCATCTTTTTTCTTTTTCTCTAAATCTTTTTTGAGTTTACTTTCTTGTTGTTGCAATTGTGAAAACACTTGTTCTTTCTCGGTTTTTTCGGTTGTTAAATTTTGTTTTTCACTTTCCTGACTTCCAAGCAAAACTCGTTTGTCCGATTTTTTTACTTCCAATTCTTGTACTTTTTCATTCAATGATTTTTGAGTGTGTGTAATCATTTCGGCTTGTTTGTGGCGATATTCACTGTATTGCTGTAAATATTTTAATCGCATATAAGCTTGTTCAAAATCTTTTGATGCAAATACAAACATTAAACGATTATACGCATCTTGATTTTTGTAGGCGTAATAAATCATTTTAGCATATTCTGCTTTTAGTTTTGTTAAATCATTTTGTAATTTATTTATCGATTGATTATTTTCATTTATTTGTTTGTTGAGTATTCCTATTTCACTATTAATAGTAGCTATCAACTCTTCACGCTGACTAATTTTTTTGTTCAATGTTACCAGTTGTGTAAGCGAAAGTTTTTTGTTTTTCTTTGTTTCGGCAAGCAATTGATTGGTGTATTCTATTTCTTGTTGCAATTGTTTTTTCTTGTTTTCTAAATCTTTTTTTGTTTGTTTTTGAGCAAAAGAAATTGTTGTGTTTAGCAACAATACAAAACACCAAATGCAAGTAATAAAATGTTTTCTATTTTTTTTCATGATAAATAATTTGTTCATAATTATCAGGTATTTTAAAAGGAAAACTTAATTCTTCGTTCAAGAAAATTTTGC
>JAYTXX010000126.1:0-13706 GCA_043742725.1 Bacteroidota bacterium
TTATTTCATTCGCATAATAATTACGTTCTTCTTCTAATTGCGCTACATTTTCTCTTAAGTCAATTTGTGTTCGCAAATCATTTTTATCAAAAAATGCAATCCATATTGATAGTCCCAAAATGGTTATCAAATATTTGTTTTTAAAAAAAAATAAAATTTTTTTCATTGAAATTGTTTTTTCAAAATTAGATTGTTTTTGTTGCTAAAAAATAATTCTAAAAAATCATTATCAACCGTGAAATTAACAATTTGAAAATCTGTTATAATTTCACAATTTCATATTCGCTAATTTTATTCATATCTTGTGATGTCTGTCCTTTTTCTGTTTGCCCGAAAACACTTATGAATTTTGCTCCATATATCAACTCATCGTGTTTGTAGGAATACCGCGTATTCACAGTTTGCGAAAATGTGTCATCAAATCCTGAAAGTAAAATCATAAATTCCACATCGGCTTCTTTCATTTCTTTTTCTGTCATTCCATAAATTGGACTGTTTTCGTCAATAATGTGATTGATTGTCCAAGCCATTGGAAAGAAAATTATTTTTTTCAATTCCAATTCCATTGGGCGAAAACGTCTAATCAATGTTCCATTTTCATTTTCAAATTTAGCTACAGTTACTCTACATTCCATATCTGTGATTTGACTATTTCGGATTTTATTTGCAATCCGAAATTGAAATGCTTTCCCATCTTTAAAAGGTGCTATAATAGCTTTTTTGCTATAAATAATTTGAGCAACTGGGCGCGAAAAACGACCATACAAAATACCTGTAACCAGTGCAAAACCTAATAATCCAATTAACGATTCGATAGCGGCAATGGCACTTATCCAATGGCTTCCAGGGCTTAATCTTCCAAAACCAACAGTGCTAATGGTTTGTGTGCTAAAGAAAAATGCTTCAAAAAATTTATCTTTTGCAGAGGTGCCTTCCAATCCTCTTAACCCATCTAAACCTGCAAAATAATAGCAGGAAGCAAATAATAAATTTACAATCACAAAATAAACGAAAACAATTGTATTGAATTTTCGCCACGACATTGTAAGCAATGCATGATAATTACTTGTTGAATCCCAGCGCGAAAGTTCAATTCTATTGATATTGAAACTTCCATCTTTATTAATCAAACGAGATTTTTGAGTTGAGGTTTTTGTTCCAAAACCCAATTCGTTATCTTCTTTTTTTTCTTTTGTTTTAATCATAATTATTTTGAAATGCTCGTTATTGATAAACAAATATAGAATTAATTGATAATTTTGCGAACTCAAAAATACGTTATTGAAATGGAATATATTGGCAAACGAATAAGTATTAAGCGCGATGAAAATGGTGTGAGCATTGTAATTCTTTCATCTATAAATAAATTGAAAAACACCATCTTATTCATCTGGTTTTTTCTTTGGAGCTTGAGTGGTGTCATTATTTTAACACAATATTTTATTTTGAATGATACAGATACAAAAGCCGCAATTATAGTTTGGTTAGGCTTTTGGGCGTATTTTGAATATATGATTTTTAAGGCATTTATGTGGCGAAAATTTGGTGTAGAAAAAATAAAATTGCGTGAAAAGAAAATATTTTATAAACGCGATGTTGCAGGAAAAGGCAAAGTAAAAGTGTATGAATTTGATTTTATTAAAGAACTTAAATTGGTTGAAGCAAAAGAAAATTCGTTTGTTGAAAATTTGAACAATTCCTATTGGATGATTGCTGGAGAAAAACTTATTTTTGATTACTATGGCAAAGATATAAAGCTCGGGATTCAGCTTGAAGAAAACGATGCAAAGGCTTTACTCAAATTAATAAAAAGCGAAATAAAATAAATTATATGTTTTTTTCCATCAAATAATGTTGAATTTCTCCCCACATTAAATAACTTTTTTCAACAATAGAATAACCACATTTTTTATAAAAATCTATCGCATTTTCTCTTGCCTGAAGTATCATTTTTGTTGCTCCTTTTTTTTGTGCTTTTTTTTCTAAATAATTTATAAGTTTTTTACCAATTCCCAATCCTTGCATATTATTTTTCACAGCCATATAGCGTAGCTGTGCTTCGGTTGAAGAATTTAGTTGCAAACGACAAACTCCAACAACATTATTTTTTTCATCGCAAGCCATTGCATGAAAAGCAGAATTTTCATATTCATCTTTTTCACTACCAATTGCTTGATTCCAAGGCTTACGAAGTAGTTCATATCGCAACAAAAAATAAGCCTCAAACTCTTTTGGAGTATGAGGCTCAACTATTTTTATATTATTAGCCTTCATAAAAAGTGCTAAAAGTAATTAGAATTTTGAACGAGTTTTATGGCGAGCAGGAATTTTGTACGTCAATGTTACATTTATGAAAAAATAAGAATCCGTATGGTCTGTATGTCCTCTGTCTTGCCCTGCTGCACTTTGCTTGTAGCCACTGGCATCACCACCTAACGATTCTGGATAATTATGAAGAGATGGGTCAGCCAAATCTGCTGCTACATCGCCTCGAGCACTTCTTATTGCGTTATTATCGTAATATTTTCCGCTTACATCATCAATGTAATCTGTAAATGTATAGCGCATACCTATTTCTAATCCTACTTTCCATTCTTTATTTATGGCAGTAGTAGCACCCAATCCGTAAGGAATACAAACATTTACACGAGAATATTTTTTCGGTTGTCCAGCTAAACCTTGTCCTTCTGTACCTAAAGGTTGAAGTGATACCCAACTACCATTGTATTTGGCTTTAGGATTAAAATAAAAACCACCAATTCCTAGAAATCCGTATGCTTCATATTCGAAGCTCTTTTTTCCTTTTGCACCTTTAATGTTGTATATATGACCGCTTTGATTACTTTTTAAAAAATAAAATTCTGCTTGAATAGAAAGCTCAAATATGTTTGAGCGGAAACTTAAGTTTCTGTTTTCGCGATAGGGTTCTTTTGTTAAATTGTCTTCTCCACTAACTAATTGATAGTAGAAACCACCTTTTACTGCAAAGTAGGGTTTCATCCTGTATCTATAGGCTAATTGAGCAGATGGTTTTGTCATTGAAAATTCAAAATCTTTAACAAAGAAAGTTCCAATTTGATTTGCTCCTCCAAGATCTCCTAAAAAATTTGCTGCACCAATTCCAATAATTATTTCTTTACGTGGTTTTGATTTCTTTTTTACAAATGAATTAGAGCTATGGTGTTTTTTTAACAAAGAGCCACTTTTGCTACCACTACGTTTTTTGTGCTTTTTATTGTAGCCACCTTGAGCCACTCCCAACAATGGGATGGAAATAAATAAAAGGAAGATGATGACTTTTCTCATAGTCTTTGAAAATGACTCTTAATTTGCAAATATATATAAAAAATAAATACAAATGAATACTAAAATTATAGTACGAAAAAGTTATTCTACATTAAATGCTACTGTTTTTACAATACTATTTCGGTCATCATAGTTTAAAATATTTTTTTCTATCGATTTTTTTTCAAAAACATTTTTTACAGATTTAATTTCACCGACAGGAACATCATGTTCAATTAACTTTTGCATCAAAGTTTTTGAATCTTGTTTGTTGAAAATAGGTTTTAAAATTTCAAATAACTCAATTCTGTTTTTTACTCTTTCAGTATTTGTTTTAAATTTTTCATCTGTGAAAATATTTTTGCAATTTAAAACTTCGCACAATTGTTCAAATTGTTTGTTGTTTCCAACAGCTAAAACAATTTGTTTTTTATCGAGTGTTGTAAATATTTCTCCGTAAGGTGCAATGTTCGGGTGTAAACTTCCCATTGGTTGAGGATTGTAGCCTGCCATTAACCAATTGCTTGCTTGGTTTGCTAATGATGCAATAGCCGAATCGTATAACGAAACTGATACTTTTGAGCCATCTCCTGTTTTTAATTTTTTTAGTAATGCAACTAAAATACCTTCTTTCAGTTGATGTGCGGCTAATACATCTATAAGCGCAACAGGCATTTTTATTGGACCACTTTCGGGTGTTCCGTTCATATACATAAATCCTGTTTCGGCTTGCAAAACCAAGTCGTATGCGGTGCGTTTACTGTTTTCTCCAAAACCTGTGATGTGTGCATAAATTATTTTTGAATTTATTTTTTTTATGGTTTCATAATCCATTCCTAATTTTTTATCATCGCCTGTTTTGTAATTACTAATAACAATGTCTGCGTTTTTTATTAAATCATAAATCTTTTGTTTTTCTTCAGCATTATTCAAATCAATGAACAAACTTTTTTTGTTATAATTTACAGATGCAAAGTATGCTGAAATAGTTGATTTTGGGTCTTCAGAAGCAAGTTTCCAACTGCGAGTAACATCGCCATTGGTGAGTTTATTTTCAATTTTTATTACTTCTGCACCAAGTTCTGAAAAAAACATTCCAACAGCTGGACCCGCTAAAACATTCGCTAATTCTACTATTTTTAAGTCTTTAAAAAATGTATTCATTGTATTTTATTTTTTCTAATTCAGTTAAACTAAATCATAAATTATTAAGTTTACAAAATGATATCGCAAGTTAATTTATTTAAAATAAAAGTAATGAGAATTATGCTCGTGTTTAGCATAATTCTTACTGTTATAAAATTTGCGGCTTACATCATTACTCATTCAAATGCTGTATTAACAGATGCTTTAGAGAATGTAATAAATGTTGTAGCTGGAGGTTTTGCTTTATTTAGCGTTTATTATGCGGCTCAACCGAAAGACGAAAACCATCCGTATGGACATGGGAAAATAGAATTTTTATCGGCTGGAATAGAAGGTGGATTGATAGTATTGGCTGGTATTTCGGTGATGGTTAAAGCCGCTTTTAATTTTGTTCATCCCATCGAAATTCATTCTGTAGATATTGGATTATACATTTCTATTTTTGCTGGATTGTGTAATTATTTTATGGGAACATATTTGTTGAAGCAAGGAAAGACGCACAATTCGGCATTGATGATTGCTGATGGAAAACATTTGTTGGCTGATACAATTTCGAGTGTTGGTTTGGTTATCGGATTGATTATTATTTATTTCACAAAACTAAATTGGTTGGATAATGTTATTACCATTGTGTTTGGCGGATATATATTGTACACAGGTTTTTATTTGTTGAAAGAATCGGTAAATAATTTGTTGGATGAAGCCGATTACGAAAAGCTGAATCAAGTGATTGAAATATTGAATAAAAATAGAAAAGCTAAATGGATTGATATGCACAATTTGCGTGTGCTCAAATATGGTTCGCATTTGCATATTGATGCGCACATCACTTTGCCTTGGTACGATAAATTAGAAGATTCGCACGAAGAAGTTACTGCTGTAGAAAATTTAATTACAGATAAATTAGAAGGCGAAGTAGAGTTTTTTATTCATGCTGACCCTTGCTTGCCAACTTCTTGTCCTTTATGCACCGTGCAAAACTGTGAAGTGCGAAAAGCTTTATTTATAAGGCAATTGGACTGGACATTAGAAAACATGCTTCCTGATAAAAAACATCAAATTAAAATTTAGGTTGTTCTGGTTTGTTTTGCAAAATATTTTCAATTTCAAGCATCACATCTTCCGTAATTTTTTCTACAACTTCCATTGCTTGTAAATTATCTTTCAACTGTTCAACCTTTGAAGCACCAGTAATTACAGTACTTACGTTGTTATTTTTTAAACACCAAGCCAAAGCTAGGCGAGGTAAAGTTGTATTCAAATCACTGGCTAATTTTGCAAGTTTTTTTACCTTTTCAATTTTATGTTTTGCGGTTTCACCTATAATTCCTTCTTTCAAAAATTCCATATTTGAAAGATTAATACGTGTATCATTTGGAGTTCCATCATTGTATTTTCCTGTTAATAATCCCGATGCAAGTGGCGACCAAATTGTAGTGCCCAAGCCAATTTCGGAATACAATCGATTATATTCAACTTCAAAGCGTTCACGATGAAACATGTTGTATTGCGGTTGTTCCATTGTTGGTGGAATTAAATTGTATTGGCGAGCAATTCCGTAAGCCTCCATAATTTCTTGTGCACTCCATTCGCTTGTTCCCCAATACAAAATTTTACCTTGTTGGATGAGCGTATTCATTGCTCTAACTGTTTCTTCAATCGGTGTATTTTTATCAGGACGATGGCAAAAATATAAATCTAAATATTCTACGTGCAACCGTTTTAATGCAGCATTACAGGCTTCTACAATGTGTTTACGACTCAATCCTATTTGATTTGGTAATTTTCCTCCCCAAAAAACTTTGCTCGAAACCACATAAGTAGTTCTATCCCAATTCATTTTTTTGAGAATATTTCCCATCACAACTTCCGATTTTCCGCTTGCATACGTTTCGGCATTATCAAAAAAATTAATGCCATTATCGTAAGCAACTTTCATACACTCTTCGGCAACATTATTGCCTATTTGATGACCAAATGTAACCCAAGAACCAAATGATAATGCGCTTACTTGTAAACCTGATTTTCCTAATCTTCTGTATTCCATAATTCAGTTATGATTTGTTTTTTGAAATGTGTCCGAGAGGAGATTCGAACTCCCACGATTGCTCGCCACCCCCTCAAGATGGTGCGTCTGCCAGTTTCGCCACTCGGACATTTATTTTGTTTGAAGAGGCATTTCAAACGGTTGATAAAATTAATTAAAAGATATGAATGAACGATTTATAATTACGATTGATTGATTTTTTTTATTAAATAATTTTGTCCAACAAATTCTCCACAAGTGCGAATTGCACCAACAGTAACACCTAATACACCGTGCATATTCAAATTTTGTCCTGTGAAAAATAAATTAGGAATTTTTGTTTTCGGAGAAATAAATGTTTTTAATGGATCGCGATAATCTTTTGAAACACCATACAAACTGCCATCTTTAGCACCTATGTAATCTCTGTAAGTAAGTGGAGTAGAAGATGTATAAGATTTTATTTGACTTTTTAATGATGTAAATTTTTTTGCTACTTCATCAATTAATTTTTCCGCTCGTTCCACTTTAAATGCTTCATACTCTTCGCCACGGCTATCTCTGTAATGTGGAATTGTGGCAAATGTATTTTCCCATTTTTTCACTTCGTCATAGTTCATATAACTCAATATTGTTAGGCTTTCTGCATAATCTCCGCCTTTTGATGATTTTGGAATAAACACACAATAACCATCTGGCCAAGCTTTTCCTGCTTTGTACATACTACTCCATACATCATTTCTTTTGTAATGATAATAATTGGAATTATGATATTTAAACGTATTTGGCTTTAGAACAACATCAACAATAAATGCAGCCGAAGAATTTTCTAATCCTATCAAACGATTGCTATATGCTTTCTTAATTTTTGTTGTTTCTAAAAATTGCATTGTAGCTGCGGGATGAATATTGGAAATAAAATTTTTGCCTTCAATTTTTTCGCCAGTAGCTAATTCAACATGAGTAATCAATCCATCTTTTTCTACAATTTTTTTTACTTCGGCATAGTTGCGAATTTCGCCACCATTTGCTTTTATATTTTTTGTTAAATACCGTTCAATTTGTGAACCACCATCCACACATTTGTAGGAACTTTCAATATATGTGTTTACAACCAATGCGTGAACATATAAAGGTGTTTTTGTTCCATCTCCAGCGTACAAAGGACTTGAGCCTGCTAACACGTTTTGCAAAAGTGTGTTTGAAGTAATAGAAGCAATAAATTCTTTTGCATTTACATCTAAATATTTTGTCCCTATAATTGGCACATCTTCTTCTTTCAATTGGTAAAGCGGAAAATAATCACACACTTCTTTAATGTGTTTTACATAGTTTTTTAAATTTTCTCTTTCACTCGGAAATTGTTGTGAAAGTTGTTCAACAAAATTGTCATAACCTTGCGCATGACGATATTCGGTAGTATCATCACCAAAACTAATTTTATCAAAACCATCTTCATCCATTTTATGAAGATGAAGTTTATCCATAATATTAAAGTACTTGAAACATTTATTTAAGTTTTGTCCTTCATTTAATCCACCAATGTAATGTATGCCTGTATCAAATATTACTTTATCACGAACAAAAATTTGTAAGCTACCGCCCAGTTGGCGATTTTTTTCAAGCACCAAAACTTTGTAACCTTCTTTGCTCAATATATAAGCACTTTCCAAGCCACCCAAGCCACTTCCAATAATTACAACATCGTATTTTGCCATTTTTAATTTTGCTTGATAACGTAAATTATATTTGATGTAAGTTTTGTGTTGTCAATTTTTTCAATTTTAAAATTATGTTTTTTTACAACATTAATTATAAAATCAGAAGAAACAAATTCCAATTTATTTTTTGTTTTGTTAAACCCAAAATTGGTAGAAAAAAATTCGGTATAACGTGTTCCCCGATGTCTATTTTTCATACTACTGTCAGCATCACGAATTAAAAGCATTCCATTCGAATTCAAATTTAAAATACATTTTGAAATTAATTTTTCTTGTTCCTCAATTGGCAAATAATGCAAAATATCACTCATCACAAATGCATCGCTTTTTGGTAAATCGCAAGTTGTTGCATCAGCAGCAAAAAACGAAATGTTTTTATTTTTTGAAAAACAATTAGTTGCTACAGCAATTTTATTTTCATCATAATCAGTTCCAATCACAATTCTATCTTCATTCATCAAACTTAACATGTAAGGCAAAAATCCATATCCACAGCCAATATCCGTTATAGTTCCTTTTTTAGGAAGCAACGATTCAAACAATTCATAATTATTTTCGAGTTTTACTTTTATGCGCATATACCATTCTAGGAAGGGACCTTTAAAAATATAATTTTTATAAAGTCTATCGAAAAAATAACGTGTAGTTTCTGCTTCTCGTTTTAGTTTGTAATATTCTGCTTTAAAATATTTACTTATTTGTTTTGTTTTTTCTGAATAATTATTTCCGAAGGAATTATCGTTTGCTAAAATTCGAGGTAAATAGGTGGCAGTAATTTTTCCTTTTTTCAAAAGAAAACTATCGGCTTTTCCTTGAACAAAGCCTGTTCCGTGAAATACAATGGGAACAATATCTACATTTAGTTTTTCTGCAATAAAAAATGCTCCTTTGTGAAATCGGTTTATGTTTTCATCCATTGAGCGAGTTCCTTCTGGAAAAATTCCAAGAGAATAACCTTCGTCAATTAATTTTTTTATTGATTCTAAATTTTTTTCATATCCCGCAGATTTTGGGATAAAACCGCCAAAACGTACTACTGGTCCAATAATTACCGAGTTCCAAACCCAATCACTTACCATCAAAATTATTTTTGGATTTAGAGATTGTAACCACAATGTATCAATTACCGATTGGTGATTAACAATTACAACAGCTGGTTTATCAAATGTTTCCTGATGTTCATTTCTAATTTCTTTTTTTACATAAAACATTATATGAATCATTGTATATGTAAAAAACTGTCTTATGTGATGATAAATGTTTTTACGAATTTTTAATGGTAGAGGAAGTAGTTTCAAAATAACAAAACCAAAAACAGTCATTAGAATACAGCCAAAAATGAAATAGCTATACGCAAAAATGGAAGAGAGTAATGTGAATAATGTGTAAGGAACTTTACCTTTTTTTGTTCTGTTGGTTATAAAAAATTTAAACAAGGCTGGCTGAATGGTATTAGAAACAAGCAGTACAGAGAACATTCCAATAATTGTAATTATTCCAATTGATTTTAATGATGGATGTTGTGCAAATATCAATACACCAATTCCAATCATTGTAGTGATAGCAGAAAGTAAAATTCCTGTTTTGTAGGAGTTCAAATTTTTCTGTCCTGTTTTGTATTCGTTCATCAAAGCATCGGTAATAAAAATGCTGTAATCATCGCCTAATCCAAAAATAAAAGTGGAAATAATAATGTTAATGATATTAAATTTTATTCCGAAAATTCCCATCAAGCCAAGAATGATAAGCCAACTCAATACCATTGGAATGTAGGTAATCAACGCTAATTCAATACGTCCGTATGAAATAATTAATACCAATAAAACTAATAACGAAGAAATGCCAAGTATTAAATTGAAATTGTTTTTTATAATTTCTACAAATTTATTTGTCAGAAATTTTTTATCGAAAACAACTAAATTTTTATTTTCTGTGAAGGCATTGTAAACTTTGTCTTCGTTTTCTGCTGTGGCTTTTATAACAGTAATTACAGTTGTTTCGTTTTCACTTTCATTAATATAATTATCCAGCATTGTTGATTTTAATTCGCCAAAAGCATTGATGTTTATAGGTTGAAAATTTGTATTCAACACATTGTAAAACTCATTAAAAGCATTTTCTTTAAACGTATATTTTTTACTTTTTTCAATTAAATCAGTTTTTAATTTTTCTTTCTTTTCCTTTGTCCAAAAGCTATTCCAGCGTTCAATACGTTTTTGTTGTTCTTGTTTTGAAAGCACAATAGTGCTGATGCTTGAATATTTTTTTAGAATATTTTCTTTTTGTAATTTTTCTAACGATGGAATATTTTTTTCGCTGTTTACTAATGCTTCGTCCAATGTTTTTCCACTCGAAACGAGGTAAATACTTTTTAATGAAACATTGCTAATTGCGTTTAAATTATTTTCTGCTTTTTGCAACGATGGCGAAACATAATTCATTTTCATCATATCACCTTCAAAGCCCACATTTTGATATGTGAAAAGGGAAACAATGGAAAGCAGAACAATAAAAATGATTAAAAATTTATTGTTTTCATATTTGTAGGAAGCAATTTTTTCAATCCAATTAAGCGAATGATTTTCTGTTTCAATTTTGTTTTTTCTTTTTCTCAATAAATGTGGAAAAATAATAAGTGTGAATAAAGCTGCGCCAATTAAGCTAAAGGCGGCAAACAAACCAAAATCTTGTAATGCTTCCGATTTCACAAATAGCAAACTTAAAAATGCACCAATGGTTGTGGTGCTTCCCATTGTTAGCGGAAATGATAAATCCTTTATCGTTTCTTCTACCGAATTTGTGTGTTTAAAATGTGTGTAAAAATGTATGGAATAATCTATTGCAATTCCTAAAATGATAGAACCAGCGCCCAATGCAATGGCTGAAATTCCTCCTTTCATCAAGTAAAGTAATGCTAATGAAAATCCAGCACCAAAAATAACAGGAAGAAAAATTAAGAAAAAAACCTGAATTCGTTTGAAGAAAAATGTAATGAATAGAAATAAAATTAAAATGGTAATGCTAATAGTAAGCATCACATCTTTTTTTATTCGTTCTGCATTTCCTGCTGCCACAGCAATACTTCCAAAGTATTCAGCATAAATTTTATTTTCACTTTCTACTATTGTTTTATGAATTGCACTGTCTAAATCGATTAGCAATTTTTTTGTTTTTTCTGTTTGCGAAGATTTGATGGCAGGAGTGATAAAAATTAAAATATGTTTTTTATCTTTTGTAAAAATGTAGCCATTATCCAACTCAAAATTATCATCAAATTGCAAACTCTGCATACGTTTCAGCGCATAAGGAGTAATACCAATTGGGTCGCGAAGAATATTTTTTTTCAATACAACACTTGCCGGAGAGAGAAGTGTTTTGTAATTTTTTTCAAGTGTGCTGTCTAGTTTTTCAGCTGTAATTAAATGCTCAAGTGTGGCATAATCTTTTTCTTCCAAAAACACAGGAAGGTTGTCAATAAAGGTGTTGTAAACATTATAAACCACATCATCATTTACTTTGTAGGTAATTTCTTTGACTAATGATGTGTCAATTTTTTTAATTGCGGAAACCAAACTATCGGTGTATTCAATCAATATATCAGGTGCTATATCCTTTGTGGAATCTGCCGAAGAAATGGTTACAACTAATCGGTCGAGAAATTTCGAATTTTTAAAAACAGTATTTAATCGTTCTACTTTTTCATCGGTGGGCATCATTTTGGTGATGTCCTCTTCCAATTTTATTTTAGAAGCATAAAATCCAGAAAAGGCTACAACTACTATAAATAAAAGAAAAAATAGTGTTCGTCTTTTTTGTAATATGCGATATATGAGTGTAAAAATGTTCATTCGTTGTTTTTAATAATTTGATTAAATCTCATCAAATTTTTTAATATTTCGTCCCTACGGGACTTTACTTTTTTTAGTTTTTATTTATTACCAATATTTAACTCCTTCGGAGTTTTGCCCTGTAAGGGCAATATGTTGGTAGAAAATATATTTACATCAAAATAATTTAAACTCCGTAGGAGTGATATATTTCTTTAATGAAATAGTATATTTTATTTTGTTATAACATTAATAACCCACACTTTTAATTTTTTTATTTTCCACACTTTTTAAAATAATATAACTTGTAATTCCCAACAAAATAGCCATAATTACAGCAAACACACAACTGCCTACAATGTACTCAAACAAATGTTGTTTTATTGTTTCAAAATTTATTTGCTTATTAAAAATACTATCGCGCACATCTCTACCTAAAATCAATTGCCCTGTTTTTAAACTTCCATAAAGTAAAATTGGAATCATTGGTGGAATGCTAATGTTTGCTGCAAGTCCCACAATGGCTTTGTTTAGTTTTAAAAAATGTGCAAGTACCAATGCCGAAACAAATTGATAACCCCAAATGGGTATAATGCCCATAAATACGCCAAATGCAACACCAACAGATTTTTTCAACACACTTTCATTTGTATTTAAAAAATGTTTATTCAAAAATAATGTAATATCTTTTTTATTTAATTTTTTTAAAATACGAATTGGTTTGTACCACAAAAAAGCAAGAAAAAATAAATAAGTATATAAAAAACTAATTCGTGTAAAATCTTTGAAGGGACGAAAATGCGAAACACGTTTATCACCTTCGGCATAAAAAACCTTAATGGGAACAGCTATCACATCAATTCCTTTCCAAGCAGCTTTCACAATTATTTCTACTTCAAATTCATATTTTGTAGTAAAATAGTTGGTATTTTTTATTTTTTCAATAGGATACAATCTGTATCCCGATTGTGTATCGGGCAATTTTATTCCTGTGAAAAGATGAAACCAAAAATTGGAGAATTTATTTCCAAATGAATTTTTTTTCGGCATATTTTCTTGATGCAAATTTCTGGCACCAATCAATAATGTACCGGGAAATTTCTCTATTTTATCAATAAATACAGGAATATCAGCTGCAAAATGTTGCCCATCACTATCAATGGTAATGGCATATCTGAAATTTTTTTCTGTTGCGCGTTTTAGTCCTGTTCGCAAAGCAATTCCTTTTCCTTTGTTGGGAAAATATGCAACAACATTAATGCGTGTTGCGAATGTTTTTAAAATTTCTGCTGTCGAATCGGTTGCACCATCGTTCACCACAATCACATTGGGAGTGTATTCCAACACATCTGAAATAACATTGGCTAATGTTTGTTCATTGTTATATGTTGGAATAATTACACAGCAACGAAGTGTATTTATTTTTTCTTTATAAACTTCTTTTGAAGAAATAGTTGTCATCTTATAGCAAACAAATCCAAACAAAAAAGGTTGCCAATTGGGCAACTCCTTGTTTGCACAAAAATAACAACATTTTCGGTTTTAGGGCAAAAGCATTTTAGCATTATCGAGTGTTTGTTTAAAGTGCTATAAAAAGTTTAGCCTGTCATTTCGACTGCAGGGAGAAATCTATTTTTTTCCTATTGAGATTTCTCCCTGCGGTCGAAATGACAATACTCTTGCAGTCGCAGGTGGCTTCAC
>JAYTXX010000127.1:0-4170 GCA_043742725.1 Bacteroidota bacterium
CATCATCGCTCCTTCCGCAATAAAAGAATTTTTTTAAGAACCCAAATTTACAAAAATCGGCTTATTGGGATGACTATTTTTATTTGGAGTTTTCAACAGTTTTGAATTGTTATATTTGAAGAAAATTTCACAACTCAAACATTGGAAATACTTTTAACCATAACCTACACAGCGTTTTTTATTTTTATCATTCACAAAATGAAATTTTTTGAAATTGATGGAATTTCGAAAAAAAATATTTCTTTAATTTTTGTTCTCAAAATTTTATTTGGAATTCTTGTTTGGGTAGTTTACACATTTTATTATACCGATAGGAGCACAGCTGATATTTATAAATATTTTGACGACAGCAAAGTTGTTTTTGATGCACTAAAAAAAAATCCGATTGATTATTTCAAACTACTTTTTGGTATTGGAAATAACACACCTGAATTTCATCATTATTATGCTGAAATGAATTATTGGTCAAGAAAAATTGATAGCAATATTTATAATGATAGTCACACCATTATTCGTTTCAATGCACTTGTAAGATTATTTTCTTTTGGTTTTTACAATGTGCATACAGTGGTGTTTAGTTTTCTTTCATTAGTAGGATTGACAGCTATTTACAAAACTTTCGTAGTTCATTTGCAAGATAAAAAATGCGAATTAATTTTTGCAATTTTTTTGTTGCCTTCTGTTTTGTTTTGGAGTTCTGGCGCATTAAAAGAAGGAATTATATTTTTTGCATTGGGCTTATTAATTTATTATTCAACAAAATTATTTGGTTTCAAATCTATTTTTATTTGCCTTGCAATGACAATGTTATTGGTGTTTTCAAAGTTTTATGTTTGGCTTTCTATTTTGCCAAGTATTGTTTTTATCACTTGGATTAATAAAGGAAGTGCTAAAAAAATTGTTTTAAAATTTTCAATTGTAATTATTTTAATAGCAACAATTGGTTTAAATATTGATTCGTTCACATCCATTCAAAATCCTTTGGTAACGCTTTCGCAAAAGCAGTTTGAGTTTAATCAATTAGCTTCTGGAAATTTAACCGATTCAAATAATAAGCCTATAAGTGTTGCCAATAGTGCAATTCAGCTAAATGAATTGGAGCCAACACTTCGTTCATTTGTAAAAAATAGTCCTCAAGCATTGATGAATACTTTTTTTCGACCTTATGTTTGGGAACTAAAATCGCCAATGATGTTGATGGCTGGGTTAGAAAATTTATTTGTGTTGTTTGTTATTTTAGCTTGTGTTTTTTATCGCAAATCGTTGAAAAAAATCGAATGGGAATACTTTTTATTTTGTATTTCTTTTGTAATAATTCAATTTTTAATTATTGGTGAAACTACTCCAATAATTGGAGCTGTGGCTCGTTACAAAGTTATTGCTTTACCATTTCTGTTGATTGCTTTTTTGTTTATTTTGGATAAAAACAAATTGCCGCAATTTGTGAAAAAATATTTTCCGTTATAAAATTATTTTTTTCTCACAATCATTAATCCATCTCTTAATGGCAAAAGCATGTGTTCTACTCGTATATCATTATGAATTTTTTTATTGAAAGCATCAATCAATAAAGTTTCGTTGTCATTATTTTTTTGAGTGTCTAATACTTTTCCACTCCACAAAACATTGTCGGCAATAATGTAGCCACCACTTTGTACTTTATCAAAAACTAAATCGTAATAATTAGAATAATTTTTTTTGTCAGCATCAATAAAAACTAAATCAAACAATTCATTCATTGTTGGAATAATTTCAATTGCATTTCCGATGTGATAATTTATTTTTTTTTCTAATCCAGCTTCAGCAAAAAATGAACGCACCATTTTTTCTAATTCTTCATTAATGTCTAATGTATATAACATTCCATTTTCTTGTAATCCTTGTGCCAAACAAATAGCCGAATAGCCTGTATAAGTGCCAATTTCAAGAATATTTTTTGGCTGAATCATTTTGCTAATCATGCTCAAAAAATTTCCTTGCATGTGACCAGAAAGCATGCGAGGCATTAATACTTTTGCATACGTTTCTCTATTTACTTTTTTTAAAATTTCGCTTTCATCTTGAGAGTGATTTAAAGCATAGTGTTCAATTTTCTCGTCAATAAATTCCATTTCAAATTTTGTTGTTTCAACGAAAGTACACAATATTATTATTGCAATAAAATTGATTTCAAAATTCTTTAAATTGCCATATAGATTGAGTTTCAAGCATACTTAATTTTATTTTTAATTATGGTTTTCAACGGTAGCATGTTTATAAGTTTGATTGTTGCTGTGTGCTATCAAGTGCTTTTATTTTGAATTTAGTCAGCGTTAATAGAAAATGTTTTTCGGCTTAACAATTTTACAAAACAAAAAAATATGAAAAAAATTGCTATTCTATCCTTACTGTTTTTTAGTGTTCTTGCCATGCCTTTGTATGCGCAAAAGAGCTTGAGTCCTAATGTGAAAGCTTTAAGCAAAGATGAACGCAAAAAATTGGAGTTTGCAGATATGTTGTATAAAACAGAAAAATATTTGGATGCGTTACCAGTGTACAATGAACTTTTACAATCCCATTACGATGATAATTATTTGAAGTTTAGAACAGGAATGTGTCATTTGTATGATAGCAACGATAAGGAAAAATCCATAATTTTTTTAGAAGAAGTAAAAAAATCAAATCCGGAATTGGTAGATATTGATTTTAATCTTGGCAGAGCATATCATTTGAATTACAGATTTGATGAGGCAATTGCAGTATTCAACAAATATTTAACAACTTCTCCTTCCATCAATCAACAGTTACTTACAAAGCGTTACATTGACAATTGCCTAAATGGAAAAGTATATACGGAGTTAAAAACAAAATATGATATTGAAAATGTTGGAAAAATAATCAACACAGAAAATAGAGAATATGTTCCTGTAATTTCTGCAGATGAATCTGTTTTAATTTACACCTATTTAGGAACACAATCATCGGGTGGCTTGCAGGATGATGATGGAAACCCAGATATTACTGGACATTATTTTGAAGATGTTTTTATTTCTCAACGATTGGGCGAACAGTGGCTAACACCTGAAAGCATTGGTACTAACATCAATACTGATAATCACGATGCTTGTATAGCTTTATCTGCCGATGGACAAAAATTATTTTTATTTCACAGCACACCAGAAGATGGAGGAGATATATACATTAGCAAACTTGATGGAGAAATTTGGGGAAAGCCACAGCGTTTGGGACCAAACATAAATACCAAATATTGGGAAGGAAGTTGTTCCTTATCTGCCGATGAAAAAACATTATATTTTTCGAGTGAAAGAGCAGGCGGAATGGGAGGAAAGGACATTTATGTAAGTCAAAAAATGGCGGATGGAACGTGGGGAACAGCACAAAATTTAGGAGCACCAATCAATACAAAATTAAATGATGATTCTCCTTTTATACATTCTGATGGAATCACATTGTTTTATAGTTCCGAAGGACATAAAAGCATTGGAGGTTATGACATTATGTATTCTACTTTGAAAGATGGAACTTGGACTGAACCAACAAATTTAGGAGCACCAATTAATACTCCAGAAGATGAACGATTTTATGTTTTAACAGCTGATGGTGAACACGGATATTTTTCTTCCGATAGAAAAGGTGGTTTTGGACAACAAGATATTTATTCAGTATCAAATGGTTTTTATGGTGAAAAACCTTTACTTGCTTTGGTTTTAGGAAATCTTATGGCTGATGACAAACCAATTGAAGGTGTGATTTCGGTTACCAACAAAGAAACAGGCGATTCAATGGGTGTTTATCATTCCAATTCTGTAACAGGAAAATATGTTGTTCCATTAAAACCTGGAAATACTTACAAGCTTGCAATAGATGTGAAAGGATACGAGCAACAAATTCAGTATTTGGATGTGAAAGGACTTCAAAATTATGTGAAAGTTCAGAAAAATTTTAAATTTTATTCCGAAGGATACATTAAGGAAAATAATATTTTAATTATAAAAGATTCTTCAGATTTGATGCAAAAATTAGTTAACCAACAAGTAAAACAATACAATGACGAAAAAAATCCTGACGTGTACGAAGCAAGAGTATATAAAGAATTATTAAAAAAATATGGAGATGTAAAAAAAGATAGCACAACCTATCGTGTTGAATTGGGAACGTATGCAAATGCAA
>JAYTXX010000128.1:0-7678 GCA_043742725.1 Bacteroidota bacterium
ATTGCACAAGCAGAAAGAAAATTTAATAGAATTATTAATACTACTGCCAAATTGAAGGATAAATTAATAAAACTTAATAAGGATGAGGCAGATGAAATAACAGTGTGTGAAAATAAATTACATGCTTCTTACATAAATAAAAAATTGAAACTAGTACGAATATCTTTAATAAATAAAAGATATGAATCATCAAAACTGTCTACCACTAATAATTTAAATAAATTAAATCGTGCAATGAGTGAGTTAATAGTAAAATATTATAACTTATTAGGAGAAATTACACAAACATATGGTATATATAATGAATATGAATTATTAAACATTAAATTAAATAATATAATTAGTGCGCCAATAAAAATTAATTCATCATTTGATTTTAGGACTAATTTGTCAAATTATTCAATGAATGAGCAAATAACTATAATGGAATTATATAATTCTCATCAAATATCTAATGATACTATATTTAAACGTTTAAGGAACTTACTGAATTACATAAAAGTAACAATTTATGATACTTCTTCAAAACATCAAGAATCTACTATAAATAAATTTATTCAAACTGAGAAATTAAAACATGAATCAATAAAAGGACAAGAATCTTTTTATAATTTTATAATTGAAAATATTAATAAATTAGAATATAAAAAAAAAGAGAAAGAACGAATATTAAAAATGTATTCTGTTATTATTCCTGAAATGTGGATAAATAATAGAGATAAAATAAAACATGACATAAATGCTATCCCCCACCCAGATCCAACTTATAAATCCCTTTTAATTGTTAATTCAAATATGAAGCAATTAATAATAAATAAAAAAAAAATAGCATTATATTTAGAAAGAGATTTAAATGTTTTAAGAACCAAAACGTGTGATATAACTAAATTTACATTATACATAACTTATAAAAATTATGTAAGACATAGTGAGTATGGTGACATTTATACAGAACCCATTTTTCGTAGATGTAGATGGTATACATATATAGATAAATGTCGTACCTTAGATAATCTATTAAATCGTATAGAAACAATTTTTGGTCCCCGCAATAAAATGACAATAATTCATGGAGATTGGTCTGTGAGTAAACAATTACGGAACTTTAAACCGACTCCCATGATAAGTTTGAAACGTAAGTTACATAGTCGTTTTAAAATTTATAATATAGATGAATTTCGTACCTCTATAATATCTGCTCAAACTGGTACAGTATGTGAAAATATAAAATTAGCTGATAAGTATGGTAAATTGCGATCAATCCATTCCGTTCTAACCTATAAATCTGGTAAAAGACAAAATTGTATTAATCGTGATAATAATGCTATCTTAAATTTTATAATAATAACGCTTGAACATTTAAAAGGTAACCCTCGTCCTGCCCGATTTAGTAGATCGGTAAAATTAGGGGATTTAAAAAATACTTCCAATCTAACGTTAAATGGAGGGAATGCTCTTAAGAGTTCTTGATCAATGGGAGTTGGTAAAGGTTAACCTTATCCCGCAACCATTGATCCAGCCCATTTATAATATTTAGCTGTATAAATAGGATGGTTATTTAATATTTCCATATATATTGGCGACCATCCAGTGTTTATTATGTTGTCTGGAACATTAGTGAACATTATATAATCGAAATCTAAAAGTTTATTATTAATATGGGGTTGGTCCACTTGTCTTGAACCATTTGAGAATAAACATGAATAAACAACTTTTTTCATAATATTATAATAATAATAATATAATAAATTATTTCCTACACATAATTATATAATATGAGTCATTCTAATGATAGTAACGAAGATCCCTCTTTTTTTATGCAAAAATTGTTAGTAATTATAGAAAATCTTAAAAAGGAAAATTTAAGATTAAAACAATCAGAGGTAAACAACAATATAGCTTTAAATAATGAATCTGGTAGGGAGAGAGAATTAATTGAATTAATTAAAAAAGTTGTACCTGTTATAACAAATCTTAAAAGTGAAAACAAAAAATTAAAACAATTAGACACATCCAAAAATATAGGATTTACACAAGATTTGGTTTTAAAAGATACCTTAGTTAATGATGTTATTGATGATAAATATGAATTAGGTTATCAATCTCCAATAATTTTGGATAAACTTGGCAAAATTAGCGGTTGTGTCAAACAAACTGATTTAATTTTTGAAAAAAGTGTTTCAAATATGGATACATACAAAGGCGACTTGAAGGTTGGATGTTTTAGTTTGGGAAATACAACAGCATCATATGTGTTTAGAAGTGGATTGAAAAATATGATGACAGAATTATTTATTAAAAATTTAGGCCCAACTCCATTATTTGAACTTTTTACTATTAAAATCATAGATAACATGAATGGATTAGTAAAACAATACATAAAAAATTATAATTTAACTAACAAAGACAAATTAAAAGATAATGATATAGTTTATTTGTACAAAGGAGGAAATATTATTAGAATGCACATTGATAAAACATTAAATGCAATTGGTTCGCAATCCATATATAAATGTACTTTAACTGAAAATGTTATGGATATGATCAGGACAGTTAAAGAAGTAAAATCCAAACAAAAATATGGAGATTGGGACATGAGTTTTTATATTAACAACCATTTACCTGTAGATATTTTTAATAAAATAAAACATGATTTAAATAAGTTACTTTTGGCTTTATTACAAAAATTAAGATTAGAATTTGCAGATTTAATATATAATGATTACCATAGTTTATTTTTAGAATTGGTTGCCGATATACAAGCCACATATTTTGGAGATGAAGTACAAAATACAATTAAAAATTATGATCCTGATGTTGAATTAATTTCAATAACATCAATGGGTTTTGAAATTAAAAAAAATTCAATTTGTAAAGTTAACAGAATTAAAAAAAATTCATCCGCAACTATCAAAGAAGATAGTATAAAACATAATGGACAAAAGGCTGTTATGTACTACATTGAATTGGATAAATTATTAAATGGTAATGATGGTGTGGACACATTAAATGCAAGTGATTTATATGTAACCAGTACAGAAGACATACAAATAATATCTGGTGGATTCCAAAATCATTTCTTAATTGATAGATTAAAAATGCATAACACTGCATTATTTAGAAAAAATGGAGTTGATACTATATTATCATTACCTTATGAATTAATAGATGCCGTTATAACTGAAAGAGATGATGCATTGGCAATATATATACATGATAATTTATCAAAAATTAATGGACCAACTGTTGAATCATATTTACATATGGAAAACTATTATTCATTACCATCAGTACAATATTTATATTTTGATTTAGATGCATTATTAACAGCTCAAAGTATTTTTATATGGGAGGATAAAAAATATGGTAAGAGATTATTTAGGTGGGCATTGACTGCATTATCATCATCTATTAGAGATGGTTTTGAAACGAAGAAAATTTGGACAGTTTTAAGAAATTTGTTTAATTTTTTTACTAAAATGAGTTTTACAACTGATAAATTCTGGGAAATTAAAAAAATGTTTAAAATTGTGAATAATAAAATAGAATTAACAGATGATAATTATGATATCATATATTTTAAGAGAATTTTAATTCATTATTTACATTGTATAACATGTGTAACTTATATATTTTTCCACCATACCAATACCACTTATGAAAAATACACGTATTTTGATGATGTATATAAAAATTATGGTCACGAAGTGTTTAAACATAGTATTAACTTTAAAGAAGTGCCTGGAGCTATGTTTTTAACCAAACAATTTTCAATTTATACTGAACATGATATGGAATATTATAGGGTATTAATAGCAGATTTTGAAAAATTAATGTTAGAATATATTGGCCAAATGATTAAAATAATTAATCCAGCCCATAATCTTAATAAAAAAATTACCCTAGATAACATAATTATTAGCTTATAAATTTATAAATATTTTAAATAAATAACATTTATTTAAAATATATAATATTTATATATGGATAACAAACATAAGTATTACAAATACAAAAGCAAATACTTAAATGAAAAAATATTGGTTGGTGGTGGAAATGAAGATCCAATTGAAGCTCCAATTGAAGCTCCAATTGAAGATAAAAAAGTACAAAATGTTAAATCTATACGAATAACAAGAGCAGAACAAAGAAAACAAGAACAGGTTCAAGGTGTAGAACATGTAAGGCCAGTAAGGTTAACAAGGGTTGAAGAAAGAACTCTATCAAAACAAAATATACAACCACAAAATAATATCACATTAAAAAAATGCGCAATAAAATGGATGATTGGTTCTAATACTAAATTATCAAACAGATTGATTACACTAAGTAATCAATTTGATTGTGCATTTAAAACAGATAGATTGCATATGACAGTTGCATTTTGTGAAATTGACAATAATATATACTTATTAATTAGAGATGAAATGGAAAAAAAAGTGCAAGAAATTTTAAAAACTGGAGAATTTACTAATCCAATAAATATTAAAGAAAAAAAGTATGTAGTACAAGGAAAATATGTTATTATTGAGTATTTTGAATCATCTGTAATAACCCACATCATTTATGAAATTAGAAAATTAATACTAGATATGGTAATAAATAAATGCACAGAGTTATATTTACCTGAAGAAGGGAATATTGATAATTATATGTATATGGTTGACAGGAAAGCTGACACCATCACAAAAATAGAAAATGAACAAATTGGAAAACAAGAATTACCATCTACAAAATTTGACAGTAAAACAATATTTTTTTATGTAAATGGAAAATGGAAACACATTTTAGATATACAATATAATAAATTTTGGCCACATATTTCAATTGCTACTAATGGGAAAACTAAATGTATAAATACATCATTAATTGAAACTGTTGCTATTAAACCAAATAATGAAGAATTTGTTTTCGACGAGAAGGATTTTGTTAAGTCATCACTTATAGAAAAATATTAATAAAATATTAATTAAAATTTAATAATATAAACATAAAATTTTTATATTATTAAATTATATATGGATTTTGAGAAATTTGATAGTTATTTTGTTAAAAAAGACAAAAAAGAAATATTAAATAAAGTTGATAATGAAAAATTAAAATTATTAAATGATATTGTCAGTGAAATTGTAAACATAAATAATAATCCATTAATTAAAGAATATTATAAATATATGCCGCACTATGATTTTCATACTGGTATTGACAGTAATAATTATTTAAGTGGAAAAACACAACTAAAAAATTCTATTTTATTTAATATTTTACGAGATTTTCCAAAAGGGGCGGAACATCATGCACACTTATTTGCGTATTTAAATATTGAAAAAACTATTGATTTTATTTTAAAAAATGAAAATAATTGGGATGATAAATTATGGGTATGTATTGATATTAGTAGCAAATATTATATGTCATGTTTTTTGTTACCAGAAGACCAAAATCAGTGGATAAAGGTTGATACTGATGCAGTTAAAAATACGGAATCAATTTTTGATATGTATGATGAATATTTTGGCCCTGTTCCTAAAAATGATAATACATTCCATTTTGATATAGCCAAAAACAAACAAGAATATTTAGTTACAAGAAGAGAACAAATGGAATTTATTAAAAAATCCTATGTCAGAGCATCAATGTATAATAATTATCCAAACATGTATGAAAATATACAAGGTGCTTTGGAATTTGGTTCTGTCTTGTACAATAATGAATTAATTAGGAGTCATAAACATAATTTAATGCCACCAACAAAATGGGATTTGTTAAATTTGGTAACTGAAAGAACTGGTTCTATGGTTAAACATTGGAAAGTATTTCCATGGTTTTTTGCAAATTATTTATATGATGCAGCAGCGCAAAATATTCTTATATCAGAAATTAGACTCCCATTAAATAGTATATATTCAAACAGAACAAGAGCAAGTAATTTTATAGAGTATAAAAAAGATAAGTTAAGTCCCATTGAACAAACAATATTAATGGAAAATATATGGACTTATTGTCATAATAATCCTAAAGATAAACATAACCATGCTTACATATTAAATAATAATTTGGCAGATATACAATTTTATACCGACATTATACAAAAAAATAATTCTACTTTAGTATTAAGCACAGAACCATTTGTTCCATATTATAAATTAATTGGGGGTACTGGGAAAGGAAGTATATTCAAATCTATAAAAGGAGCATGTGATAATATTAATAATACAATTATAATAACTTTTCATGCCAAATTAAAATTAATTCAAATGTTAAAAAAAGTAAATGACAATTCTAGAGGATTTTATGAAAGATTATCAAAAAGGATAATTGGATATGATATATATGGGGAGGAAGATATGTCTAATGGCACTTATAAATATGAAAAATTGTTAGTTGAGATTAAAAATTATGCAAATAAAAAAAATATACAATGGAATTATTATTTACATTCTGGAGAAAATTATTCAATATATAAAACCAATAAAAATTTGTTAACTTCTTTTCAAACAGGAGCTAAACGTATTGGTCATGGCATAAGATTAGGTCAAAATCCATATTTAATTGAATTAATTAAAAATAAAGACATTTGTATTGAAGTTTGCCCTATAAGTAATCAATTATTAGAGTATATCCAAAATATTAGTTTTCATCCAGCAAAATCATACTATAATTCTGATGTGCCAATTAGTATTAGTTCAGATGATAGAAATTTGTATGGATATGATGATATTACTTACGATTGGACAGCATTTGTTTATAGTTTAAATTTGTCATTGTATGATGTGTATCACATAGCCAAAAACACTATATTGTACAGTTCTTTTACTGATGATGAGGTAGCAACAATGTTGAATATTTATAATAAAAAATTTTTTGATTGGATTAATAAGACATTACAAAGTATTAAACATGGGGGAAATTATTTAACTGATGATAAAAGAAATTTGTTAAACTTTGGTTTAATATTATCAAATCAACAAGAAATTGATTCTGTAACTTATAATAATTATAAAAAATATTTAATAGACAAGGTACAAAATGTTGATGTTGGTACTGTTTTTAAACTTAATGAAGTTTGTCAATTTAATATAGACACAAATAAACTACATGATGGTTGTGTTTTTAATGGGTTGGATAATCCGGTGTGTAAATTGTATAAGTAGAATTCCTAATAAAAACTATTAGGTATGGAGTTGTAAAAAATTGAAACTTAAATATTATGATTTTTTTATACATAATATTTAAACTAATTTATGGTGAAGAAAAAAAATATTCCAAAAACTAAAAGAAGATTAGTTTGGAATAAGTATATTGGTGAGAAAAATGGCATTGGATTTTGTCAATGTTGTTTTGATAAACAAATTGACAAAATGGAATTTCAGTGTGGACATGTTATTAGTGAATACAATGGAGGTGATATGTCACTCGAAAATCTTAGGCCAATATGTGCATTATGTAATGGCTCCATGAGAACAATGAATATGGATGAGTTTATAAAAATATATAAATTAGGTAAAAAAAATAATGTTAGTAAATTAAATAAATTGCCACTTAAAAAACCAATATTTATTGATTTAACAGATGAAGAACCAATAATTGTTAATTTAATAAACAAAGAACAAAATAAAAAACCAATATTTATTGATTTAACAGATAATTCAGATAAAATTTCAAGTAGATTAAGAAG
>JAYTXX010000129.1:0-9223 GCA_043742725.1 Bacteroidota bacterium
GGACGAAATTAAGAAAGCATTGAGTTCATTGGTAAATATCGTCCCTACGGGACTTACAAATTGTTTTATTCGTTGTTTCTACCAATATTTTGTCCCTACATGACTTGTTTTTATATAGATTTCTTATTACCAATAGTTAGTCCCTTCGGGACTTATATGCTAATTTTATAATTAACCAAAAAGCAAATGAATTAATTATTTATTTTATTGAAAAGCATTTATTCCAGTAACATCCATTCCTGTAATTAGCAAATGAATATCGTGTGTGCCTTCATAGGTAATTACCGATTCTAAATTCATCATGTGGCGCATAATTGGATATTCGCCTGTGATGCCCATTCCACCGTGTATTTGGCGTGCTTCACGTGCAATTTGCAAAGCCATATTTACATTGTTACGTTTGCTCATTGATATTTGTGCAGGTGTTGCACGGTGTTCATTTTTCAAAACTCCCAATCTCCAAGTTAGCAATTGTGCTTTGGTAATTTCGGTAATCATTTCCGCTAATTTTTTTTGTGTCAATTGAAATCCGCCAATAGGTTTTCCAAATTGAATACGTTCTTTTGAATAACGCAAAGCCGAATCGTAACAATCCATTGCAGCACCAATGGCACCCCAAGCAATTCCGTAACGTGCACTATTCAAACAGCCCAAAGGTCCTTTCAAGCCTTTTATAGTTGGAAAAATATTTTCTTTCGGAACTTTTACATTTGCAAAAACCAATTCGCCAGTTGCACTTGCACGAAGGCTCCACTTACCATGTGTTTCAGGAGTTGTAAATCCTTCCATACCACGTTCTACAACCAATCCACGAATATCTCCTGCTTCATCTTTTGCCCAAACTACTGCTATATCAGCAAAAGGCGAATTTGAAATCCACATTTTTGCACCATTCAATAAATAATGGTCGCCTTTATCTTTAATATTGGTAATCATTCCCGAAGGATTAGAGCCATGGTCTGGTTCAGTTAAACCAAAGCAGCCCATCATATCGCCAGAGGCTAACTTTGGAAGATATTTGCGTTTTTGTTCTTCTGTTCCATAAGTATAAATTGGAAACATGACCAATGAACTTTGCACCGATGCTGTTGAACGCAAACCACTATCGCCACGTTCCAATTCTTGCATAATTATTCCGTAAGAAATTTGGTCAAGTCCTGCACCACCATATTCTGTTGGTATATAAGGACCAAATGCACCAATTTCTGCTAAACCTTTTATCCATTGTTTTGGAAATTTAGTAGTTTGACAAGCTTCTTCCACAATTGGAGAAACTTCCTTTTTTACCCATGCACGAGCTGTTTCACGAATTAATTTATGTTCATCGGTCAATAACTCATCCATCAAATAATAATCGTGAGCTTCAAATCTATCTGTTGCCATTTTTTTGTGTTATTTTATTTTTTTGCGCAACAAAAGTAATGATTTTCTTTACATTACTATTGCTGTGATTTTTATTTGAAAACTGTTTTAAATAATATTCTTCTAAATTATTTTAAAAAACATATTTTTGCATCGCTATTGCTATTCAATTAATACAAAAAAAGATGAACGAAGACATTCAATTTATTTTAGAAAATGCCAAAGAACAAATGGATAAAGCAGTTACCCATTTGGAAGCAGAACTTACAAAAGTGCGTGCAGGAAAAGCAAATCCAGCAATGCTCGAAGGAATTTTGGTTGATTATTATGGAGCAAGAACCCCACTCAATCAGGTAGCAAATATTAATACGGGCGATGCACGAACATTGATTATTCAGCCTTACGAAAAATCAATGCTTACTGTTATTGAAAAAGCAGTACAAGCGGCTAACCTTGGTTTAAATCCACAAAACGATGGTGTGATTATTCGAATATTAGTTCCTGCATTAACAGAAGAACGTAGAAAAGATTTAGTAAAAAAAGCAAAATCAGAAACTGAAAATGCAAAAGTGAGTTTGCGAACAATTAGAAAAGAAGCGAATGAAGAATTAAAAAAATTACAAAAAGATGGTACGCCCGAAGATGAAATAAAAGATGCTGAAACAAAAGTGCAAACTTTAACAGATGGCTTTGTAATAAAATGTGATAAACATTTGGAAGCAAAAGAAAAAGAAATTATGACTGTGTAATAAATTGAAATGTTAAAGCATAAAAAAACGCCTCGCAAATTGCGAGGCGTTTTTCATTTTTATTTATTTATCTCTTATACTATTTACTTACTATGAATTTTGTATTTGCATGAACACCACTTCCATCAACACTTATAAAATAAGTTCCTTTTGCAAGCTCTTCTGTACTCAATGCTATTTTATGATTTCCAGCTTGTAATTTTCCTTGGTTCATTGTTTTCACCAACTCCCCACGAATACTATAAATAGAAACAATAACATCAGTTGATGAACCCAAATCAAATTCAATTGTTCCTTTATCAACCATTGGATTTGGGTACACACGTATTCCAGATTCTTGAATAGTTGAAGGATTTGATTTTGTTGGTTCTGCAATTCCAACTGTAACTGGGCTCTTATATTTATCAGTTTTCCAAGCACCTCTTCCGTGTGTTCCAGCATATATCACATAAGGATTGTAAACCTCTGTACCAGCACGTCTTTCTTGGCGAAGTTTAAACACAGGAACATTTGGCATTAAACCAGTAGAACCATTATCTATTTCCCAAACAGGAGTTGCAACTGTTATATCTGCTGTTGAATATACGCCATGTTCAGTTCCCACAATTACTCGTTTGTTGTTTGTAGATTCAATTAATGCAGTATATACTGGCATTGAAGGAAGCTTTGTTGCTCCTGTTCCTTGTTTTCCAGCAAAATTTGTTGTTGATGTAGAAGCCAAACATGTAGCCGCAGTAGTAGAATAATAAACATGAGTAGCTGGACTAGTCCCATAACCACCCAATGATACTGCTAATTTATTAGCATCATTAGGGTCAACCGATAAACCTGTAATAAAATTACCAGAGAATCCCGCAATTTGTTTTTTTACAACCACAGTACCTGAACTTGCCACATCTCCATTTGCAGAGTCAACAACTGCTGCTACATTTGAGAAACGATACAAATTACCATTATCCGTTCCTGCATATAAAACATCTCCATCAGCACTCCACGCTAATTCTTCCACTGTTCCTGAAACAGAGCCTAAATCAACCCATTCTGGAGTTCCAGAAAAATCCAAAGCTCCTTTTGTCATAAAAACTGCACCTGTAAAACCAACTGCAAGTTTTGCTTGAAACGGATCGTAAAAACTCACTGTATCACTTGGATTGATTGTAGATGTGGCAGTAACTATTAACGGATAAACATATTGTGGACGAGTAATTGAAATTTTAGACCCAATTGAATACATTACACTGAAAGTAATGTTAACTGTTTCACCAAAATTGGGTGCTGTTTTAAAATATATATCAAATCTTCCTGTTGCGTAATCTATACTCGAAGTTTCACCTGTAGCTGTTGAAACTCCAGTACCAGAAAATGCACCAGAACCATCATCTTTCATTGTTTGAAGCCCAGCCTTTACAAAAATTGAATCGGGAACAATGGTAGCTGAAGCTTGTGGTAAATTTAAGTAACCTACATAATGTCTTGTAGCACCATCGCCTGTTGCACCTATCTGACCTTCTTTTCCATTAATAAACACAACTGAATCGGGGCTATTTGTAGCAGTTTTTGTTTCATACAATGAAATTGGAGTTACAAAAGATGCACCCGAGTTTCCTAAATTAGGAAACATATTTGTTACTCTATTAGAGTAAAAACCATTACCAGCACCACCTTTAGATGAATGACGAGCTAAAGAGCCATAATAAAGAGTAGTAAAAGAAACCGCAGGATTTAAAAATGATATTTCACATTCTGCTCCATCACCTCCGCTTATTTCATTCGCATTTTTCGGAGTATTACCATATCCACTCACATACTGTGTTCCATTATCTTGTGCTCCTGCCATAAAAGCTCTTGCATAGGTATCATCAGTTTCTGCTGCTATTGAATAAAATTGAGTTACATTGTATCCATTATTAACTGCCTGAAAGCCAAGACCTGTTCCAAAGTCATAAGCACGAAACACACCTCCATCGCAACCAACATAAAACAAATTTGAATTGAAAGGGCTAAATTTAAATGTATGAATATCGGCATGAACATAAGAGCCTCCTCCAGTCCAATTAGAAGTTTTTGACCATTGACCAACTCCCGTTGTTGAACCTTGTTTCCAAATCCATGTATCAAGTCCTCCAATAATTATTTTAGTTTTATCCCCAGCAAATACAGCTATTGCAAGTGCATAAGAACCTTGCGATATTGGGTCAAATTGTGTACTTCCTCCATTTCCTATTTTTGTCCAATCTAAACCTTTATTTATAGATTGAAAAACACCTTGTAATGATTCTCCACTTTCGGATAAAGCATACATATAATTGGCATCGCTTGGAGATATTGCAAATTCAATACGTCCCGATGAAGTAGGTAATCCTGTACCAGAAACTATTGTAAATGTTCCTTGATCGCCATTTGCCGAACGGTATAATTTTCCTTGAAGAGCAGCCAACACAGTTCCATCACTTGCCACATCAACATCAGTAGTACGAACAGTATTGTTAGAACCATTTCCATTTAATATAGCATGTTTCCAAGTTGCACCACCATCGTCAGTCATTTGTAAGCCATAACTTGTTGCTGCATATATTCTATTAGCATTTGTAGGGTCTGCAGCAATATTATTCACTCCAATAAATTTAGTTGATGTTGTTGGTGATGAAGAGTTTAATACCAATGGAATTGTAGAAGTCAATAATGAAAAATTTACACCATCGGTAGATTTGTAAATACCCATTCCTAAGATTCCCGCAGCACCATCTCCTGTAAAATAATATAAATCTTCACCCGTTCCTGCATATATAGCACCGTCTGCGGCTTGTGTAATACAAGTTATTGCAAGATTTGGCTGTTGGTCAAAACCAGCAACATTTTTCCATGTTGAACCAGCATTTGTGGAAACCCAAAGTCCTCCAGAAACACTTCCTGCATACATTTTATTTCCTGTAGCGTCAGTTTTATCAATCAATATTGCTCTTGTGCGTCCTCCAACATTATCTGGTCCCAACTCCGACCATTCCAAACCTAAACCAGAATTTACTGATTTTAAATTTTTCATTCGTTCAACTTCTTCATTTGCTCTAAGCACATCCATTACATCTATTTTTCCTGTAAGTGGATTTTTTTGTATATCAAAAAGCCATTTCGCTGCTCCTGCTGCTTCTTCCGATTCTTCTTTTTCTGAATTTTCAGCCGTTCTTTGTTTGTACTTTACTGTGTTGTGCAAGTATAAAGATGTTGAAATCATTACAACTCCTGCCAACATTGCAGAACCTAAAAGTAATTTGTAATTTTTATTTTTCATAGCGTTAATAAATTATATTTTATGGGGACGGGTTTCAAAAGTAAAAAAAAATATATTGATTTCAAAATATTATTAAAAAATATGTTTTTCTGCATGATAAGATGAACGAACAAGTGGTCCACTTTCCACAAATCGAAATCCTTTTTTCAATCCTATTTCTTTGTAGTTAGCAAAAATTTCTGGACGAATAAATTCGGCTACAGGCAAGTGTTTTGGCGTTGGTTGAAGATATTGTCCCATCGTTAAAACATCGCAACCTGCATTACGCAAATCATCCATTGTTTCATAAATTTCTTGTTCTGTTTCGCCTAAACCAAGCATTATACCTGATTTTGTTTTTACTCCAGCATCGTGCAATCGCTTGATAACTTCCAAACTTCTATCGTATTTAGCTTGTATGCGAACTTGTTTTGTCAATCTGCGAACTGTTTCTAAATTATGAGAAACAATATCAGGATTCACATCTATAATGCGTTGTAAATTTTCCCATTTTCCTTGAAAATCGGGAATAAGTGTTTCAAATTTTGTTGTTGGACTTGCCTTACGAATGGCAGTAATGGTTTCCACCCAAATGATAGAACCACCATCTTTCAAATCATCTCTATCAACCGAAGTAATAACACAATGTTTTACATTCATCAATCGAACTGATTCGGCAACACGTTCTGGCTCTTTCAAATCTGCTGGAAGTGGGCGACCTGTTGCTACTGCACAAAATCCGCACGAACGGGTGCAAATATTTCCAAGTATCATAAATGTGGCTGTGCCTGCTCCCCAACATTCGCCCATATTTGGGCAGTTTCCACTTTCGCAAATGGTATGTAGTTTATGTGTAGAAACTATTTGACGAACTTGTGCATATTCTTTTCCTGTTGGCAATTTCACACGCAACCAATCAGGTTTTTTAAATCGTGGTTTCTCTACTATATCAATCATTGAAATTTTTAAATCAAAATTTTAAAACCATTTTTTTCCCCATATCAACTTCAGATATAGCGAAATTAAAACTTGCTCATCTTTGTTGTATGCCATCATTGGTAAGCCTTTCACATACACATCTACAATTGCTCCAACCTCCACCGCTTTCACTTTGTTATATTTATCTGCGTATTCAAAGCTCAATGCAAGTTTTGCATAGCCACCGGGATAAATTTTTGTATGCTCAATGCCTGTAAAAAAAGAAGCTTTGCCATAAATAATATCAATACTATCAACTCCAGGTGTGTATCGTTCGGTTGAAATAATATCACCACGTTTTATTTCTAAATAAACAGGTTTTGCAAATGCAAGTGTGGCTCCAATAAAATACGAATAGCGTATTTCAACACTTTTTTTGTCGCTCTTTTGATACAAAATATTTTGATAACCAAAACCTGGACGAATCATTAAAAAGGAATTTAATTTTCCATAAATAAATCCTTTTGAATTTTCGAAATATGTATTTACACTTTTAATTTCCTTCGGATGTTTGTAATTTTGAGCTTCCAATTCAAACATTCTTTTTCTATTCACATTCACTTGTTTTCCTCTTCTATAAGAGAGTCCAAAACCTCCAGCAGAATGTACAAACAAGCCAACACTTTTTTCATTACGATAAAGCATTTTCAAATCTTCTCCATTTTTCAATCGCGTTTCGTTGTCATTTGTTTCCTGCGCTTGAGCTTGAAATGAAAAAATTAAAAATAAAATAAAAGCAAAAATGTTTTTATTCATTGTGTTACCTTTGTTGTTACAAATATATTAATAATAACACTTAACACATAAATTTAGTTTATGAAAACTTCTAAAATAATATATCGCGGAAATTTAAGAACAGAAGCTACTCACTTGTTTTCGGGCAATAAAATAATTACAGATGCTCCATTGGATAATAATGGAAAAGGTGAAGCTTTTTCGCCAACAGATTTGTTGGCAACTTCCTTAGGCTGTTGTATGCTAACAATTATGGGAATTGTAGCGAGCCGACACAATATAAATATTGAAGAAACAACAATTGAAATTACAAAAATAATGGAATCGAATCCAAGAAGAGTTGGTGAAATTATTGTGGAATTTACGATGCCAAAAAATAATTTTTCGGATAAAGAAAAAGAATTGCTTGAACATGCTGCACATACTTGTCCGGTTGCAAAAAGCTTAAGTTCAGAATTAAAACAAACTGTTATTTTTAATTATTAATTGCTCGTTGAATATTTTCTGCCGAAACATCAGAATGTGAAGCATTGTAAATACAAACTCCATTTTTAATAATTAACACCTGCGGTGATTCGTGCCGAACATCATATAAATTAGCTATTTCGGAAGAAGTAGAACGATGATTGAGTAAATCCAAAAAATAAATTGGTAAAATTTCATTTGAAATATTCCATTCACGTTCAAGCATTTTTAGTACCATTAAACTTGTTGAACAGCGAGTACTATGCTTAAAAATAAGCACGCCTTTGTGATTTTCAGAAAATGATTGTTGATTGATTTTGTTTAACTGGCTTTCGTCAGAAAGAGTTATCCAATCCATTTAAAATTTTATTAAATAGATTTTTCGCTTTTGTCAGAAATAGATTTTTCTGTTTTTATCTTGTCAACTTTTCCGTAAGCAGCACAACGCTCGTGGCTTTTGCAAGAGGGAAATGCTACGCTTAAAAAAGCAAAAGAAAGGGCAATTATAAAAAACTTTTTCATGTGACGAATGATAAAATTTATTTTTTGAAAGTACAAAGTTATGATAATTTTGCTTTTGTGCAAATGTACAATAACTTTTTATAGAATTTTATTTTAATTGCTTGCTTTCGATATACTTTTGAAAAAACATTTTTTTACACATGACAACTTCATCTGTAGCAATTCATCCAAGTTGGAAAGCCTTATTGAAAGAGGAATTTTCGGCATCTTATTTTCAAAAATTAAAAACATTTTTGGTAACAGAAAAAAAACAATTCAATGTTTTTCCTGCTGGAAATAAAATATTTTCAGCTTTCAATCACACGCCTTTTGAAAATGTAAAAGTAGTTATCATTGGACAAGACCCTTATCACGGTGCTGGACAAGCCAATGGCTTATCATTTTCTGTTAGCGATGGAATAAAACAACCACCGTCATTGGTAAATATTTTTAAAGAATTAAAAACAGATTTAGCTATCCCATTACCTTTTTCTGGAAACCTTGAACCTTGGGCAAATCAAGGAGTTTTATTATTAAATACCACTTTAACTGTTCGTGAAAACCATCCTAATTCTCATCAAAATAAAGGCTGGGAAATTTTTACGGATGCTGTGATAAAAAAAATTTCTTCAGAGAAAAAAAATGTTGTGTTTTTATTGTGGGGAAAACATGCGCAGTCAAAAGAAATATTGATTGACAAAAACAAACATTTTATATTATCGGCTGCACATCCATCGCCATTGGCTCGTGGTGCTTTTTTCGGATGCAAACATTTTTCTAAAACCAATAAAATACTTGCATCGCAAGGCATTCAGCCCATTGATTGGAAAATTGCTTAAAAAATTGAGAATTTATTTTTTTACAAATTAACTAAAGTACCTACCTTTTCGCCTTCTATCAAGCGTTTTAGGTTGCCTTGCTTATTCATATCAAAAACAATGATGGGTAATTTATTTTCTTTACAAAGTGTAAACGCTGTCATATCCATTACTTCCAAGCCTTTTGCATATACTTCATCAAAAGTAATTGTATCATATTTTGTAGCTGTTTTATCTTTTTCTGGGTCGGCAGTATAAATTCCATCTACACGGGTTCCTTTCAAAACTACATTTGCTTCAATTTCTATTGCACGAAGTGTGGCTGCTGTATCTGTTGTAAAATAAGG
>JAYTXX010000130.1:0-28000 GCA_043742725.1 Bacteroidota bacterium
GCCACTTTTAGAAGGGAAAAAAATGATTATGGTAATTGCACCAAAGAAAAAATAGTAGATTAATAATTAATATAAAGTAAGTAAAAATGCCTAAAATGAAAACAATGTCTGGAGCAAAGAAAAGATTTTCTTTGACTGGAACAGGAAAAGTAAAAAGAAAACATGCTTTCAAAAGTCATATTTTGACAAAAAAATCAACCAAAGCAAAACGTGCATTAACACATGCTGGAATTGTTGATAAAACAGACATGCCTCGTGTAAAAGCAATGTTGACAATTGGAAAATAATTTTTTTCCTAAAAAAGAAAATACAGTTTAACTAATAATAACCAGGTACTCAGTATTAAGACTCTTTTAACTGTGAGAGCGCTGAAACCAAAAAACAAAAAACAAAATGCCTAGATCGGTTAACTCGGTGGCTTCAAGAGCCAGAAGAAAAAAAGTCCTCAAACAAACTAGAGGATATTGGGGAGCAAGAAAAAATGTTCTTACAATTGCTAAAAACGTATTAGAAAAAGGTTTAACGTATGCTTATCGCGACAGAAAACAAAAGAAACGCAATTTTCGCGCTATTTGGATTCAACGTATTAATGCAGGAGTTCGTCCTTACGGAATGTCGTATTCTCAATTTATGGGAAAAGTTCACGCAAAAAATATCAACTTAAATCGTAAGGTTTTAGCTGATTTGGCAATGAACAATCCTGAAGCTTTTAAAGCTGTGATTGAGTCGGTAAAATAGAATTTATATTTAATGCTACGACAAAAAAGGTTTCGCAATTGCGAAACCTTTTTTGTTTAAATTTGAAATAGTTACAAAAAATTCAAACCTATTGATGAATGAATGATTCAAACTTTGGGCGAAAAGAAAAAACAATTCTACTAATCTTAAGTTGCTTATTCATCGCTTTATTTCTATTGCTTTCATTTTACAACAGATTTTCTGCTGATGATTATTTTACCATTCATCTTTTAAAAAATAAATCAATTTTAGAATATGCCATCTATATTTACCAAACATGGAATATTCGTTTGGCTCCACTCCTACTTGCTTCTGCTGTAATAAAACTCAGCTATATTCCTCATATTCTTTTTGTATTTGGAGCAATTACATTGATTGCAATTTTGCTTTCAATATTTTTCCTATTCAACAATTTATTTACAATTTATTTAAACAAGAAACCAAATAAAATAATTTTATTTTTCTATTCTACATTAGCTTGTTCTTTATTTTTTTTTACAACTTTCAGAATAGATGAAACCTGGTTTTGGTTATCATCTTCTGTAACTTACTTATGGGCAACAATTGCATTAATTGCAGGAAGCGCACTATTATTAAGCAACTCAAAAAATATTACAACATTATTTTTATTGATAATCTGTTTCGCATACGTTGGTACTTCGAGCGAACCATTTGCTTTACTTCTTATAACTGTATTAATACTATTTGCCATTTTACATTTATCAAAAAATAATTGGTTTCAGAAATTAATAAAAAATAAACACTTTTATTTAAAATTATACATTGCCTTATTTATTTGTGCATTTGCATTTTTATTTACTTGCCTTGCGCCAGGGCAATCACTTCGAGCATCTCTTTTTGAAGAACCAGACTTCCTTAAAAGTATTATCATTACAGCAAAAGCAATTATCAAAATCATTATTAATTTTTCAATGTTGAAAATAGTTCATATTGTTTTGTTAGGAGTTTCTTTTGTTTATCTGGGATATAAATCAAATGCAAATGAAGAAAATAGAATTGATTTTATTTCACTAAAAAAATCGTTTTTAATTTCTATTTTAATTTTAGTGTTTTTTATTTTATTAAGCATCTTCCCAATGGCTTATATAATGCAAGATATAGCCTTGAACAGAACATTAACACATCTATCTTTTATCATTACTATTTTTAGTTTGTATTGGTTTTATATAATTGGCTACAAAACAAAAATAAATTTTTTATCACTAAAAAAAATATTTTACGTTAGCTCAATTGCATCTATCTTTATATTTTCAATACTTTTGATTTACCAATACAGAACAGTTTCAAACTATAGCAGAGCTCTTGACAATCGAATAAAGAATCTTAAAACATTAAATTTAAAAGCCGAAACAAAAGTAGTTGAATTAGAACCTTTATCTTCTTCTGGATTTTTGCATTCAGCTGAAATAAGCACAGATACAGCTTATGAGCAAAATATACATTTACAAAATGGTTTGTTTCTTAAGTTTCCAGTTCGTCTAAAAAAATAAAATTGATGGCTAAAAAATATACATATAGTCTAACTTTTATTTTATCACTCTTCGTTATTCTATTTGTAACTCTCAATTATTATACACGTTTAGCCTCAGATGATTATTTTTTCATTTGGGACATTCAGCATCATGGAATGCTAAAAAGCGCCTATTTACAATACATTCAATGGTCTGGCAGATTCTTATCAACTCTTTCATCTGGTATATTTTATAAACTATTTCTATTCAACAATACTTATTATTTTATTTTATCATTAAGCATTTTCATTTTATTAATTGTAGGATTTTATAAATTAATTAGCAACCTTTTTCTGTGGCAAAATAGTACAATCAATAAATTTCAAAAAATACTATTAGCTGTTTCAAGCGTTGCAATGTTGTTTTTTTTAAGCATTAATACTGGAGAAACATGGTTTTGGTTTTGCAGTTTGAGTTCTTATTTGTGGAGCATCGTAGCATTTGTTTGGGGTTTATCATTTCTATTTAGCAACAAAAAAAATGTGCTTACCTATCTTGGAATAATTAGTTGCTTTGTCTATTGTGGACAAACTTCGGAAGTGTATTCTGTAGTTTATGGTATATTATTTTTAGTCTTATTTATTTTTCAATTGAAAAAAAACAACCATTACAATGATTTCATAAAAAACTCATTCAATAGAAAACTAATTACTATCACTTGTTCTTTAGGAATTTCATTTTTTATCGTCTTAATAGCGCCAGGCAATTACTCTAGAGCAACGCAGTTTCCAACGCCTACTCTAATTAATACAATTGAATTGATTGCGCGAATGAGTTTTAAATTATTTTTTTATTTCATTCCTCAAAAGTTGATATATGTTTTTATTTTTTCAATTCCATTTTTGTTGGTTGGAAAATTGCTAAACAATGGAGAGCAAATAAATTTTAAACCATTTTTCAAAAAAATACAATTCGCCACTTTACTATTATTTATATCTATCATTATTGTATTTGCATCAATTGCAATATTAACAAGCCAAAGCGGTGAATATAGAGTTTGGTTTATCATTTCATTTTTATTGACAATTTATTTTATCACTTTGAGTTTTTATGCAGGCTATTTAGGCTTAATTAGCACAAAAAAAATTGAACTATTAAAAAAAATAAGCCTTATATTAGGCATAATAATATTGATGTACGACCTTATTACACAATTTGAAACAACAAAAAAATACGCTTCATCTTATGACGAAAGAATAATTTATTTGAAAAAGAAAAACGAAGAAATAAAAAATGACACGCTATTAATTTTACCTCCCCTTCATTCAAGTGGTATGTTGTTTTCTTCAGAAATATCAAACGATACAAGCCACTTTACAAATAAAGAATTACGTTTATGTTTTAATTTAAAATATCACATTGCTGTTAAAAATGCTCAAAAAGAGCAATAGGAAACTATTAATATTTTAAGTAAAATTGTACTTTAAAAAATAATTATGAGCAAACAAATATTAGCCAACGATGGCATTGATGCACAAGGAAAAGCGTTGCTTGAAAAAGCTGGTTTTACTGTGGTTACCGAAAAAGTAGCGCAAGAAAATTTAGCGCAAGCTATTAATGAACACAAATACGTTGCGCTTACTGTGCGCAGTGCAACAAAGGTTCGTAAAGATGTGATTGATGCTTGTCCGAATTTAAAACTGATTGGTCGTGGTGGAGTTGGAATGGATAATATTGATGTGGATTATGCACGCAGCAAAGGGCTTCAAGTAGTGAATACTCCTGCTGCTTCATCACACTCGGTAGCTGAATTGGTATTTGCTCATTTATTTAACTGTGTACGATTTTTATACGATAGCAATCGCCAAATGCCTATAAATGGTGATAAAGAATTTGATGCGTTAAAAAAGAAATTTGCAAAAGGAATTGAATTAAAAGGTAAAACTATTGGTATTATTGGATTTGGACGAATAGGACAAGCTGTTTCAAAAATTGCTTTGGGCTGTGGAATGAAAGTTTTAGCTTACGACCCATTTCTTACAGAAGCTTTAATTTGTATAGACATTCAAGGAGTTTCAGAAAAAATAAATGTGAAATTACATACTATTCCTTTGGAAAAATTATTAGCAGAAAGTGATTTCATAACTCTTCATGTTCCTGGAGGTAAAGTAATTTCCAAAACTGAAATTGAAAAAATGAAAACAGGTGTAATACTTTTGAATGCTGCACGTGGAGGAGTTATTGATGAACAAGATTTAATTGAAGGATTAGATACTGGAAAAATTGCTCATGCAAGTTTAGATGTTTTTGAAAACGAACCAACACCAAACAAAAACATTTTATCGCATCCAAAAATATCATTAACTCCGCACATAGGAGCTGCAACAGAAGAAGCACAAGAAAGAATTGGAATAGAATTAGCAGAATTGATTATTGAAAAATTATCGTAGAAATGGCTACAGTTATTCCTTTCAAAGGCATTCGTCCAGCAAAAGACAAAGTACATTTAGTTGCATCACGCTCTGTTGATGGCTATGACAAAACTGAATTGCATGATAAATTAGCAAGCAATCCTTATTCCTTTTTACATATCATAAGCCCCGATTTTAGAGATGGAAAAAGAACAAAACCAGGTTCACCAGAACGATTAAAAAAAGTAAAATCAACTTATTTGCAATTTATAAATGAACATGTTTTTATAAAAGATAATGAGCCGAGTTACTACATTTATCAGCAACGAAAAGAAAATAATATTTATACAGGAATCATTGGATGTAGTAGTATTGACGATTATTTCAACGGAAATATAAAAATTCATGAACAAACAATTACCGAACGTGAAGAAAAATTAATGCATTATTTAGAAGTTTGTGATTTTAATGCAGAGCCTGTTTTATTTAGTTACCCAAACGACAAAATAATTGATGAAATAACGGAAAAGAAAATCGAATCAATTCCTACTTATGATTTTACAACAACCGATAAAGTGCGTCATAAATTATGGGTTGTAAATGAAAATGATTTAGTAAAAAAATTACAAGAACGTTTTGTAAAAATACCAGCAGTGTATATTGCCGATGGACATCATCGCTCTGCATCCTCCGCCCTACTTGGAAAATACAGAAAAGAAAATAATCCAAACTACACAGGAAAAGAACCTTATAATTTTTATTTGGGAGTATTTTTTCCTGAAACGCAATTAAAAATTTTTGATTTCAACAGAGTTGTAAAAGATTTGAATGGCTTAAATTCAGAAGCTTTCATTGAACGATTAAAAAACAAATTTAAAGTTACATTAAAAGGAAAAGAAGAATACAAGCCAATTGAAAAACATAATTTCAGCATGTATTTAGATGGAAATTGGTATTCATTAAATGCAAAAAAAGAAATTATACACAACGAAGAAGCCGTTGGAAGTCTTGACGCATCAATACTTTCAGAACACATCCTCTCTCCTATTTTGAATATTCACGATTTAAAAACCGACAAACGCATTGGATTTGTTTCGGGAATTAAAGGAATGAAAGAACTAAAACATCAAGTAGATAAATGGAATTTTAAAGTTTCCTTTGGTTTGTATCCAGTGGAAATGACACAACTAAAACATATTGCCGATACTAACAATATTATGCCTCCAAAAACAACGTGGGTAGAACCAAAAATGCGAAGTGGTTTAGTAATTTATAGCCTAAGCGAATGAGTATTGCAGAAAATCTTCAGAAAATAAAATCATCACTTCCTTCAAACGTAACATTAATAGTGGTTACAAAAACACATCCCATAGAAAAATTAATGGAGGTGTACACTACAAATCACAAAATTTTTGGTGAAAACAAAGTGCAAGAGCTCTGCGATAAATACGAGCAAATGCCAAAAGATATTGATTGGCATTTGATTGGACATTTGCAAAGCAATAAAGTAAAATACATTGCACCATTTGTGAAACTAATTCATTCGGTGGATAGTTTAAAATTGTTGCAAGAAATAAATAAACAAGCTTTAAAAAACAACAGAATAATTGATTGCTTATTACAAATTTATATTGCCAATGAAGAAACAAAATTTGGTTTTTCTTTTGAAGAAGCCGAAGCAATAATTCATTCGGAAGAACTAAAACAATTGAAAAACATAAAAATTGTTGGATTAATGGGAATGGCAACAAACACAGGAAATATTCAACAAATTAGAACTGAATTTAGGTCGCTAAAAGTGTTTTTTGAACAGCAAAAATTAGTTACTACAAACAATTTTCAATTATCCATTTTAAGTATGGGAATGAGCTCCGACTATGTAATTGCAATTGAAGAAGGAAGCACAATGATAAGAGTTGGAAGTTTAATTTTTGGCGAAAGAAACTATAATCAATAGCTATTTTTCGATAAAATGAACAATTAGAACGACTGTTAAATACAATAAACCGATGTAATTTTATCGAAATTAGGTTTTTTGAATATAAGGTTTTATATTTGTGAAGTTAAATTTTTAAAAATTAAATTCACATTACAATGAAAACAGGTACAGTAAAATTTTTTAATGAAGCAAAAGGTTTTGGTTTTATTAAAGATGAATCAGGTCAAGAAATTTTTGTTCATGCAACGGGTTTGTCTGAAAAAATTAGAGAAAACGACACAGTAACATTTGATGTTGCTGAAGGAAAAAAAGGCTTAAATGCGGTAAACGTAAAGAAAGCTTAATATAAATTTTCCTTTTAAAAAAAGGCTGTCTTTTTAAGACAGCCTTTTTTGTTTCACAGTATTTTTTGCAATTAATTTGATACATTTGAAGTATTCTTGAGTAAACTAAAAAATAAAAAAATGAAAAAAATATTCATCCTACTTGCGTTTTTTATTTCAAAAAATGTAATGTGTACTATTGATACTATTAATGTGAAATCAAAAATTACAGATGTCACAATATTTTTTAGTGGTGCACAAGTAGTAAGAAATGCAGAAATAAAACTTGTTAAAGGAAAATATTTAATAAAATTAGAAAATCTACCTCAAGAGATAAACCCTCAAAGCATTCAAGTGGAAGGGATAAACAACTGTAAAATATTATCGGTAAAAAACGAACTCAACTATCAAAAGGAAAACAAAAAGTCTGCGGATGAAATCATTGCTCAAAATAAAATAGATGCGCAACAATTAAAAATAAAAGAAATAAAAAATAAATTAAGTGTGTACGACATAGAAGAAAAATTATTGATGGACAATAGTATTCTTGGAAAAAAAGACCAAGGTGCTACAGTTGCTGAAATAAAAGAAGCCGCTGATTATTATAGACTGCGATTAAATGAAATAAGGCAAGGAAAATTAAATTTATCAGTCGATGTAGAATCCTTTAAAAAGAAAATGCAAGAATTGTATTTGCAATTAAATGAGCTTTCTGCAACTAAAAGTAAAGTATTTAGCCAACTATTAATTACTCTTGATTGTGAAAAAGAAACAAATTCCATTCTTAAATTTAGTTATTATGTTCCTTCTGCTGGTTGGGAACCAACTTATGATTTTAGAGTAGAAGACATTATCAAACCACTTGTAATAGTTTATAATGCCAATGTTTATCAATCATCGGGAGAGGATTGGAATAATGTAAACATAAAGCTTTCAAATAATAATCCTTCGTTAAGTGGAAATAAACCAGAGTTAAGCACATGGTATTTAGGCAGAAAATATTATAACTCAAATGAACCCATTAAAAAAGGTGAAGCAACATTGAGAGGAAGAGTATTTGATAGTAACAATTCTGAAGTTTTAGCATTCGTAAACATAATGGTTTTTCAAGGTGATAAATTGATTACAAATACAATAACAGATGCTGATGGACAATACATTATTAAACCAATAAAATCTGGGACATATAATATTCGAGTTGCTTATGTAGGTTATAACCCTAAACAAATAAATAATTTAGAAATAGTTGCAGATAAAATAACCTATCAAGATTTTAAATTACAACCTGGCACATCTTTGAAGGAAGTTGAAATTGTAAATTATTCAGAACCGCTTATTGACGCAAACGCACTATCAGGTTCAAAAGTAACTCGTGAAGAATATCAAAATATGGCATCAAAAAATATAAATTCTGTAGCTTCTACTACAGCGGGTATATATCAATCGGATGAAGCGTCTAACCCTTATTTTAGAGGTTCTCGCTCCAAGTCAACTGAATATTATGTAGATGGTCAAAAGGTTAAAGAAAAATTTAATCCTAATCTACCAATAACAACTGACAACATTGCAAATACACTTAAAACCACAGTTGCTAATTTAGAATATTCAATTGAAATTCCTTACTCAATTCCATCAGATGGAGCAGATTATAATATCAAAATCAAAGAAGTTAGTTTACCTGTAAATTATGTTTATCACTGTATTCCTAAACTTGATAACGATGCTTTTTTAACAGCGGAAATAATCAATTGGAATCAATTAAACTTATTATCAGGAAAATCGAGCATATACTATCAAGGAACTTTTACTGGTGAATCAGAAATTGATGTAAACAATGCAAATGATACTTTAAATATTTCTCTTGGGAGAGATAAAAACATTATTGTGAAGAGAGAAGGCAATAAAGAAATGTTTGATAAAAAAATAATCGGAAGCAATATTAAAGAAACTATAGGATGGGACATTGCTGTGAAAAACAACAAGAATAGCAAAATAAAAATTGTCATCGAAGACCAATATCCAATTTCAGAAAAAAAATCTATTGAAGTAGAATTATTAGAATCTTCAAATGCTAAAGTTGATACTAAAACAGGAAAATTAGTTTGGGAATTACAAATAGATTCAAACGATAAAAAAACACTCAACTATAAATATTCTGTAAAATATCCGAAAGATGTAAATGTGATAACTGAATAAAAACAAAAATGCCTCACAAAATTGTGAGGCATTTTTGTTTTTACTTCTGTTTATTTTTCTTTTTAAATTCCTTTATCAATTCTTCATCACTTTTACCAAGGTTAGCAATTGCAGATTTTGCATCATTGGCAAAATTGCTCGAAGGATATTTTTTAATTACATCTTCATAAATAATTTTTGCTTTAGCATCATCATTCAAATAATTATCCAGCAAAAATGCTTGTAAATACAGGCTTTCCGTAACGTATTTAAAAGTAGGATACTTGTTTGTAATTTGTTGGTAGTAAATTAATGCTTGCGGATATTGTTTTGTAGCTGTTGCTATTTCGCCAGCTTTAAATAAATAATCGGGCGAAACCGAATCGTTAGGAAAAAATAAAACATAATCGGAATAGGCTTTAATAGCCAAATCGGCAGTAACATTATTTATTTCTAATGATTTGTGCATTTCTGTTTCCAACTTTTTTATTTGCGCTAAAAATTGTTCGCGAGGTGGTTCTTTAATTGCATTGTTTTTTTGTTCTGTTTGTTCATTGTTAGTACATGATGCCACAGCAAACAATGTTGCAGTGATTAAAAAATAATTTAATTTTTTCATTTTTTATATTTATTATTATTTATGGGGATGATTTTATAAAAAGTTATTTATTCGGAAATCGCATTCTGTAGCCAATTTGTATTTTTCCTTTTGAAATATCTGTCAATTTTCCTTGCAACAATCTTCTGCGCAAAGGGCTAATTTTATCGGTAAATAATTTTCCTTCTATATGGTCGTACTCGTGCTGAATAACACGTGCGGCAAGCCCTTCGTAGGTTTCATCAAAAAAATTAAAATGTTCATCATAATATTGAATACGAATTTTTGGTTTACGCATCACATCTTCACGAATTTTAGGAATACTCAAACAGCCTTCATTAAAAGCCCATTCTTCTCCATTTTCATCAACTATTTTTGCATTTATAAATACTTTTTTGAAATGTTCCAATTGTGCTCGTTCTTCGGGAGTAAATTCATCTTCCAAATCTTTATCATCTTCATCCGTTTCAGTAAAAGGTTTTGTATCTACAATAAACAAACGAATTGCTTTTCCAACTTGTGGAGCCGCCAAACCTACGCCCAAAGCATTGTTCATCGTATCAAACATATCGGCAATAAGCTGTTTTAAATTAGGATAATCTTTATCTATTTCTGCACCTATTTTTCGCAAAACAGGGTCGCCATAGGCTACAATTGGTAAAATCATTTTTTATTAATGCTTAATTTTATTCATATAACTCTGTAAAATAATGGTAGCACTTATTTCATCTACTAACTCTTTATTTTGTCTCGCTTTTTTTTTCAAACCGCTATCAATCATTGTTTGAAAAGCCATTTTTGAAGTAAATCGTTCATCCATACGTTCTACTTTAATAGTTGGAAATGTACGTTTCAAATGAATTACAAAAGGTTCTATAAATCGTGATGAATCAGAAGGCTCATTGTTCAAGCGTTTTGGCTCACCAACCACAATACATTCTACTTCTTCTTTTTCAATATATTTTTTCAAAAAATCAATCAAATCTTTTGAATGAACAGTTGTAAGTCCAGTAGCAATAATTTGCAAAGCATCTGTAACTGCCAATCCCACACGCTTACTTCCATAATCAATTGCCATTATTCGAGCCATGCTGCAAATGTAATAAAAAATGTGTTTTGCGCTTGTTTATTGAGTTATTTGGCAAGAAAGAAACAAAAATTGTACATCATTAAAACCCTAAATTTTGAATATATTTGCGGAAATAGAATTTTCAATAAAATTTAGATGCAAAAAATTATAGAAGCTGCTTGGGAAAACCGAGAACTGCTGAAAGAAGAAAAAACACAAAATACCATTCGCGAAGTAATTGAATTGTTGGACAAAGGGAATTTGCGTGTAGCAGAGCCAAAAGGCAATGATTGGCAAGTGAACGAATGGATAAAAAAAGCAGTGATACTTTATTTTCCAATTCAAAAAATGGAAACCATTGAGGTTGGAATTTTTGAGTATCACGATAAAATGAAATTGAAAACGAATTATGAAAAATTAGGTGTTCGTGTAGTTCCCAATGCTGTAGCTCGATACGGAGCTTATTTGGCAAAAGGTGTGATTATGATGCCAAGCTATGTAAACATTGGTGCTTATGTAGATAGCGGAACAATGGTGGACACTTGGGCTACAGTTGGTTCTTGTGCGCAAATTGGAAAAGATGTGCATTTGAGCGGTGGCGTTGGTATTGGCGGTGTGTTAGAACCTGTTCAAGCAGCACCTGTAATTATTGAAGATGGTTGTTTTATTGGTTCTCGTTGCATTGTGGTGGAAGGTGTTCGTGTACAAAAAGAAGCAGTACTTGGAGCCAATGTAGTACTTACCAAATCAACTAAAATTATTGATGTTACAGGTAATGAGCCAAAAGAATATAAAGGAATTGTGCCAGCACGTTCGGTTGTAATTCCTGGTTCTTACACAAAAAAATTTACTGCAGGAGAATTTCAAGTTCCATGTGCATTGATTATTGGACAACGAAAAGAAAGTACCGATTTAAAAACTTCTCTCAACAATGCTTTGAGAGAATATGATGTGGCTGTTTAAAAATTATTAACTCTGAATTATTTAATCATGAAAAACAATCTTAATAACTTAATAATTACAATGGGAATTGTAATTAGTGCTGGATTACTTGCTAATGCTTGGAAAAAATCACACGAAACAAATCATACGATTAATGTTACAGGGCTTGCCTCTCGCGATTTTTCTTCTGATTTAATAGTATGGAGTGGTTCTTTTCAACGCAAAGAAATGACAACGCAAGCTGCTTTTGAAAAATTAAAATCTGATATGGCTACTATTAAACAATATCTTATTTCAAAAGGAGTCCCTGAAAAAGAAATTGTATTCACTGCTGTTAATATAAAAAAAGAATTTGAAAGAATTTTAAATAAAGATGAATCTGAAAGGAGTGAATTTACAGGCTACAATCTTTCACAACGAGTTGAAATAGAATCTAAAAATGTAGAAAAAATAGAAAAAGTATCGCGCGAAGTTACTGAACTTATTGATAAAGGAGTAGAGTTTTATTCCGATGCGCCTCGTTATTATTACACTAAACTCTCTGATTTGAAAATTGAAATGCTTGCTTCTGCTACAAAAGATGCACGTAATCGTGCTGAAAAAATTGCAGAAAATGCAGGAGATGAAATAGGAAAATTAACCTTTGCGGACATGGGAATATTTCAAATTACAGGACAAAATTCGTCCGAAGATTATAGCTGGGGAGGAACTTTTAACACTTCTTCAAAAAACAAAACAGCTTCGATTACTGTAAAATTAGAATTCTCTATCAAATAAATAAAATGAATATAGCATTTGATGCAAAGCGTGCTTTTTTGAATAATAGCGGACTTGGAAATTACTCCAGAACGCTTATCAAATCATTGAATCAGTATTATACTGAAAATAATTATACATTATTTACTACTAAAAAATCGGAAGGTGATTTTCAAAATTATATTGCAGCGCAAAAAAATAATTCGATAGAAGAGCCTAAAAATTTTATTGATAAAAAATTTCGTTCACGTTGGCGTTCATACGGAATTACAGATGAATTAAATCAACATCACATTGATGTTTATCATGGCTTGAGCAATGAATTGCCTTTTAACATTACTAAATTTAAAGGCAAAAAAATTGTTTCAACACACGATTTAATTTTTCTACGTTATCCAAAATTGTATCCTTATTTAGATAGAAAAATATACAATAAAAAATTTCGCCATGCGTGTGATGTTGCTGATGTAATTGTTGCTATTAGTGAAGAAACAAAACGAGACATTGAAAAATATTATTTTATTCCTGAAAATAAAATCAAAGTAATTTATCAAAGTTGTGACGAAGCATTTTACAAAACATATTCGAATGATGATAAATTAAAAATTAAAAACACATATAATTTGCCTGATGAATTTTTATTTTATGTAGGAACGATTGAAGAACGAAAAAATCTTATCACCATTGTAAAAGCATTGAAACAAGTGAAAGACATTCCACTTGTGGTAGTTGGAAAAAAGACAAATTATTACAACAAAGTTGTAGAATTTATGAAAACAAATAATTTACAGAACAGAGTTATATTCCTTGAAAATGTTAGCAATGCTGAACTTCCAATTATTTATCAATTGGCTAAACTATTTATTTTTCCATCATTATTTGAAGGTTTCGGAATTCCAATTATAGAAGCACTTACAAGCAAAGTTCCAGTAATTACAAGCAATGGAGGTTGTTTTCCAGAAGCTGGAGGTAAAAACACCATTTATATAAATCCAGAAGATGAAAATGAATTGGCTGAAAAAATAAATTCATTATTACAATCAGAAAATTTAAGAAATCAAATGATTGAAAAAGGATTTGAATACGCACAAAAATTTCATCCAAAAAATGTTACTACACAAATAATGGAAGTATATAAATAATAGATTTTAAAGATTTAGTTTTTCGAAAAAATGGAAGAAGAAATAAAAAACACATTAGAAACTTTACGCAAAGGCGGAACAATACTTTACCCAACTGATACCGTTTGGGGTATTGGTTGCGATGCTCGAAATAAAGATGCTGTTGCAAAAGTTTTTAAAATAAAACAACGCGATGCTTATAAAAGTATGGTAGTATTGGTATCTGACCATACAATGCTAAATCGTTTTGTAAAAGAAGTTCCAGCTATTGCTTGGGATTTAATTGAAACCGCTGAACGTCCGCTCACCATTATTTATCCTGATGCTCGTATGCTTGCAGATAATTTAATTGCCGCTGATGGAAGTGTGGGAATACGAATTGTGAAAGATGAATTTTGTAAAAATTTAATTCACAAATTTGGCAAACCAATAGTTTCTACTTCGGCTAATATTAGTGGAGAAAACGCACCTTCTACTTTTAACGAAATAAAATTAGATATTTTAAATAAAGTAGAGTACATCGTTAAAATTCGCCAAAAAGAAAAAAACAATGTTCAACCTTCAACCATTATAAAAGTGAATATGAATGGTGAATTTAAAATCATAAGAAAATAATTTTTCTGTTTCTTGAAAACAAAATTAACTCATCCTATATTTAAAATTATTTCGGAATGTGCTGAAGAAATGAATGTGCAAGCATTTGTAATTGGCGGCTGGGTTCGCGATTTAATTTTAAAGCGACCTTGTAAGGATATTGATATTGTTGCTATTGGAAGCGGAATTGAATTAGCCGAACGAGTTGCAAAAAAATTAGGTACTGAATTTCATGTAACTATTTTCAAAAATTTTGGTACTGCACAAATTGTTTATGAAGAGTATGATATTGAATTTGTTGGTGCTCGAAAAGAATCCTATCGTACAGAAAGTCGAAAACCAATTGTAGAAAATGGAACTTTGGAAGATGACCAAAACCGAAGAGATTTTACAATTAATGCACTTGCAATTTCATTATCAAAAAAAAACTATGGCGAATTGCTCGACCCATTCAATGGTTTGAAGGATATGGAAGCGCAAATTATTCGCACACCTTTAAATCCTGATATTACATATTCTGATGATCCATTGCGAATGATGCGTGCAATACGATTTGCAACGCAATTAAATTATGCCATAGAAGAAGAATCATTTGCAAGCATTGCAAAAAATAGGGAACGAATAAAAATTATTTCAAAAGAAAGAATTACCGATGAGTTGAATAAAATTATTCTTGCACAAAAACCTTCTATTGGCTTTAAATTATTATTTGATACGGGTTTACTGCACTTTATTTTTCCAGAAATGGTAGCATTGTACGGTGTTGAAACACGCAATGGAAAATCGCACAAGGATAATTTTTATCACACATTAGAAGTACTTGATAATATTTGTAAAACCACTGATGACTTGTGGTTGCGCTGGTCGGCAATTTTACATGATATTGCCAAGCCACCAACCAAACGCTTTGAAACCGAACACGGTTGGACTTTTCACGGACACGAAGACAAAGGTTCACGAATGGTTCCCAAAATTTTTGCTGATTTAAAACTTCCTTTGAATGAAAAAATGAAGTATGTTCAAAAACTTGTTTTACTTCATTTACGCCCGATAGTGCTTGCTAAAAGCGAAGTTACAGATAGTGCTGTTCGCAGATTATTATTTGAAGCTGGAGATGATATTGATGATTTGATGAAATTGTGTGAAGCGGATATTACTTCAAAAAATGAATACAAAGTTCAAAAATATTTGAAAAATTTTGAGCTTGTTCGTCAAAAATTAAAAGAAGTTGAAGAAAAAGATAATATGCGAAACTGGCAACCACCAATAAGTGGCGAGGATATTATGAAAACTTTTAATATAAATGCAGGAAGAGAAGTTGGTATTATAAAAAATGCAATTCGAGAAGCAATATTAGATGGAATAATAAAAAATGATTTGCAAGAAGTACAACAATTTATGATAAACAAAGGCAAAGAATTGGGATTAACTATTTCTTAAATCTTTTACCAATAATACTTTCAAGGCAAACTTTATTTTTATTATTTTTGCTTGTAATCAAATTTCAAATTCACAATTTATATTTTTTCAAATGGCTATTTATCGTTTTAAAGTTACATTAGAAGATAACGAAGATGTTTATCGTGAAATAGAAATAAAATCAACTCAAAATTTTGAAGATTTTCACAATGTGATTATTCAATCCATTGGATTTGATAATATGCACGATGCATCGTTCTATATTAGTGATGATTATTGGCGCAAAGGCGAAGAAGTAATATTAAGAGCCACTGAAGGAAAACGACAAATGAATAAATGCAAAATTGCATTGTTGATTGATGACCCACATCAAAAATTTGTTTACATCTACGACCCAAAAGTGCAATGGACATTTTTTATTGAACTAATGAAAATTGTTTCTGAAGAACCAAAGGCAAAATATCCCAAGTGTGCAAAATCCTTTGGAGATGCGCCAAAGCAGTATAACAATATAAATATTGCTCCCATTGTTGATGATGAATTTGATGAAGATGAAGAGCATCACGATGATAATGAAGCCTACATAAATGCACATTCGGAAGATGAAACTGCTTTATTAGAAAGTGAAGAAGGCGAAGAGGAAGAGACGGAAGAAGAACTTGCAGAAAATGATGATAGCCAAGAATTTGAAGCAGAAGAAGAAGGATCGCATGAAGATTTTTAAAAATCGAATTACACAATTCATCAACAGAAATTTTCGTTTTGGTGAAAACAAATAAATTTCTCATAGTAATTGTTGGACCAACAGCAATAGGCAAAACAGCACTATCAATAGAACTTGCCAAACAATTTAATACTGAAATAATTTCTGCTGACTCACGCCAATTTTTTAAAGAAATGAGCATTGGCACAGCAAAACCTACAACAGCTGAAATGCAAGGAATAATGCATCATTTCATCAATTCACATTCCATTATCGAAAATTATAATGTTGGAAAATTTGAAAACGAAACAATAAATTTATTAGAAACTATTTTTGCAAAAAAAAATACTGCACTATTAGTTGGTGGCTCGGGATTATATATTGATGCGGTTTGCAAAGGTTTTGATGAATTACCAGAAGCAAACGAAGATATACGAAATCAACTAAAAAAATTAGTTGATGAAAAAGGAATTGAAGGATTGCAAGAGCTTTTAAAAAAATTAGATTTTGATTATTACAACAAAGTTGATTTGCAAAATTCACAACGAATAAGCAGAGCATTAGAAGTTTGTTTGGCAACCGGAAAGCCCTACTCTACCTTGCGTGCAGGAAAACTAAAAAATAGAAATTTCAATGTTATAAAAATTGGATTGAACACTTCTCGTGAAAAATTATATGAAAAAATAAACATGCGTGTTGATGAAATGATACAACAAGGTTTGCTTGAAGAAGTAAAATCATTGCAAGAATATAAGAACAAGAATGCCTTGCAAACTGTTGGTTACAAAGAGTTGTTTGATTATTTAGAAAATAAAATTGATTTAAAAACAGCCATTGATTTAATAAAACAGCATACAAGAAATTTTGCAAAACGTCAGCTCACTTGGTTCCGAAAAGATGAAGAAATAATGTGGTTTGAACCAATGGACAAAGAAAATATTACGAAGTACATCAACACACAATTGAATCGAAAAAGTAATTGAAAAAAAATTTATGTTACGTTTAATAAAAGAATATTTACAGCTCGATAAGTCTTTTCATAATTTAGTAATTGTTGAGTTATTCGTTCAAATAATTAATGTTGCATTTATCACCGTTCTGCCTTTGTATATGAAAGCCGAAGGGTTTAGCGATGCGCAATATGCTCATTTTACTTCCTATCGTTATTTGGGAATGCTCGCATTGGCTTTGTTTCTTGGGATGTATATTAAAGGAAGAAAAATTTTACCTATGTTTTATATTGCCGCAATTGGAGTCCCATTTTTTGCATTATTAATTTTAATTGGCGTTCACATTCATTCCAATTCATTGTTATTAATTTCACATTTACTTTGGGGAACAGCTTACACGTTTATACAAATTCCTATTCTTCCTTATATTTTGCGCAATGCACCAAAACATCAACAAACATTAGCTATTACATTAAATTTTGCAACATGGAGCATTGCAAGTATTCTTGGAAGTTTAGTAATTGCTGTTTTCAATGGAATAAATAAAACTATTTTTAGTGAACAAAATCTATTGTTTGCAATTGCCATTATTGGTTTTGCTGGAATTTATTTTGTAATGCAAATAAATAGAAAAGAACTCGTTCCCATCATCAATGAAAAACGAAGTAATTTGAAAGAGTACGATTGGAAAATTATAATGCGTGCACTCGTTCCTACTAGTATTATTGCAATTGGTGCAGGTTTTACAATTCCATTTATGAGTTTGTTTTTTTCCAATGTACACACTATGAGTACTTCTGTTTTTTCATTTTTAAATTTCACAACTGCAATTCTTGTAACCATTGTTGCTATTTATGTTCCAACAATTAAAAATCGTTATGGTTACAAAAAAGCAATTCCATTCACTCAATCTATTGCAATTATTGCACTAATAGTAATGGCAACAACACAATATTATAGCAATTGGAACATTGCTATTTTCATTGCTTCTTTATTTTATTTATTGCGTCAACCATTGATGAGTATGGCAGTTCCAATGACTTCGGAAATTACAATGAAATATGTTGGCGAACGAAATAGAGAAATGGTAAGTGGTTTAACATCTGCAATATGGTCGGGTTCTGCTTATTTTAGTGCTATTGGATTTGGAATATTACGCCATTTAGATGTTGCTTATGTAAATATATTTTGGATTACATCAGGAATGTATATTGTGGGAGTAACCTTGTATGCCTTATTAATCAAAGATTTTGAAAAGCGAGAAAAATTAGGTTTACTAAATTAAATTATTCTTGTTTAAAATAATTGAGCGCAGATAAATCTACAAGATGAACATCTTTGTAATAATAATGTAGAATATCTTTGTATGAATATTTTAGTTGTGCCATTCGCATAGCTCCTTCTTGGCAAAGTCCAACACCGTGTCCATAGCCACGTCCATTAATAATCACCGAATCACCGTGAGGTTCAATTGAAAAATAAGTTGATTTTAATTGAAAATCGGAACGAATAATTTTCAATGGAATTTTTAAATCTTTATCCATAAAAAATATTGCTCTTCTGTTTGGTTGAGAAAAAGATGTTGCATTTCCAAATTTCAAACTATCATCAACAGGATATTTGTGTTTCAATTGTAAATACACTTTCCAATCTTCCATCGGAATAGTTCTTGTCCAATGTGCGTGTGGCTGATTTAAGCAAAATGTATCTTTCACCGATTTTAAATACGCAGTTGGTGTTGCCCAAACATCTTGCGAATTGCAGGTTTCGCCACCACAGTTGGAATGAAATGCGGCAATAATCAAATTCAAATCATTGTCCACAATTACCAAACCCTTTGTATCAATAACAGCTTTTACAATATCGTCTTGCGAAGAACGACTTAAATATGCCTGACAATGAACATCGTCACACACTTGAAACCCTTCTAAAACGTGGCGATTGATATGAGACAACAAATAAGTTCTACATAAAATAGATTGCAATTTGTAATACTCAAAACTTGTGCGTGTACCCGATTCTGATTCAACAACTCCAGCAATGTATTTTTCTAAATCAACAGTATTGATAAGCAAAAATTGTTTTTTATCAGCAGTTAAACTCACTTCCAAATTATCATCATACGTTCGTACTTTACTTTCTGGAACAACTGATTTTATTTTGAAAATAGCATCTGTTTGGTTTGTATAAATTTTTATTGAAAAATAGTTTCCAATACTTTTTTCAAATGTTTTTAAATGAATTGAATCGCTTTCAATGTTCATTTGAAAAATTCCAGAAGCATCGCAATTCGCAATCAGCTTGCCATCGCCATAAAGTGTATAGTTTCCAGAAAGTGGAGAAAAAATAAATGTGCTGATAACTTTAGTTGTTAGAATACGAACAGAAACAGTATTCGCAAACGAAAAGTTTAATGTTACAATTAGAAAAAATAGTACGGAAAATGTTTTTATAAATTTCATTTCAAATAATTAATCATTAATGATGCTGTTTTTTTTGATGCTCCTACTCCACCCAATTTTGTTGTTAATTCGGAGTAATTATCCAACATACTTTTTCTAAATTCTGTGTTCAAAATTTTGTCTAATTCTATTTTTAAATTTTTTTCATTCAATTCATTTTGAATAAGTTCTTTCACAATTTCTTTATCCATAATTAAATTTACCAACGAAATATATTTTACTTTTACTAATTTTTTTGCAATAGCAAATGATATAGCTCCGCCTTTGTAGCAAACCACTTCAGGCACTCCAAACAAAGCAGTTTCCAATGTTGCTGTTCCTGATGTTACCAATGCCGCTATTGATTTTTGTAACAATTGATAGGTTTGATTAAAAACAATTTTCACTTCTTTATTTGAAATAAATGTTTGATAAAATTCTTTGCTTTGCGATGGAGCTCCTGCAATTACAAATTGATAATCAGGATAATTTTTTTGAATGCTCAACATCAAAGGAAGCATGGTTGTAATTTCTTGTTTTCTACTTCCTGGCAACAATGCTATTATTGGTTTTTCTGAAATATTTTCTAACAAATTTTTTTGCTCCGAAAAAACTCGAACTGCATCCAACAAAGGATGTCCAACAAAATCGACATTGTAATTAAACTGTTTGTAAAAATCTTTTTCAAAAGGAAGAATAACAAACATTTTATCTACTACTTTCTTTATTTTATGAACTCGAGATTGTTTCCAAGCCCATATTTGAGGCGATATGTAATAAAATACTTTTATGTTGTGACCTTTTGCAAATTCGGCAATACGCAAATTAAAACCTGGGTAATCTACTAAAATCAATACATCTGGCTTGTGTTGTAAAATATCTGTTTTACAAAAAGAAATGTTTTTCAAAATAGTTTTGATATTTATCAATACTTCGGTGAAACCCATAAACGCTAAATCGCGATAATGTTTTACCAAATTTGCACCTTGCGCTTTCATCAAATCGCCACCCCAACAACGGAATTGAGCTGCTGCATCCAAATTTTTCAACTCTTTCATTAAGTTAGATGCGTGTAAATCGCCCGAAGCCTCGCCTGCTATGATGTAGTAATTCATTTATGCGAAAAAATTATATACCAATATTATGGCTGTACAAAATAGCGTTGCTCCAATAATTCCTTTTGTTGCTTTATATTTTTCTTTGTTAATGAATAAATAAAAAGGTAATAAATTTGCCAACACACACAGTTTACAAAGCGTAAATAAATAATCGCCAAGCAATAAATAATTAATAAAACGCCTGAACGACAAGTAATGAAAATTAATTAAATAATATGCCAAAAAGGCTATGAATGGAGCTATTAAACCAAGTAAAAAACCAATCCAAATTTTATCCCAATCACTATTTTTCATTTGTCTTACAATTTAAAATTTCCACTTCTCTAATTTTTTTATTGCTGTGTGTGCAGTCATATCAAATTGTGTAGGAACAACTGAAACATAATTATTATCCAAAGCCCAAACATCTGTATCTTTTTTTCCTAAATCAAAATTTTCAAATTTTCCTGTAAGCCAATAATATGGTTTTCCGCTTGGGTCGTGGCGTTCGTCCAATTCTTCAATCCAATTAGCTCTTGCCTGACGACAAATTTTTATTCCTTTTATCTCTGTTATTTTTGCTTTTGGAATATTCACATTCAAACAAACATCATTTGGCAAACCGTTTTTCAAAACATTTTCAGCAATCGTTTTTACTATTTTTTTTGCTGTTGAAAAATCTGCATCAATAGAATAATCACACAAAGAAAAACCAATTGATGGAATATTTTCTATAGCACCTTCTACTGCGGCTGACATTGTTCCCGAATAAATTACATTGATTGACATGTTGGAACCGTGATTAATTCCCGACACACATAAATCTGGTTTGCGTTTCATTATTTTATTTACAGCAAATTTCACACAATCCACAGGTGTTCCACTACAACTGTATTCTTCTTTTACACCATAAATTTCTACTTTTTGAATTCTCAACGTAGAATTAATTGTAATAGCGTGTCCCATTCCCGATTGTGGTTTGTCGGGTGCCACCACCACCACATCACCAAGCGTTTTCATCACTTCCACCAATGCTTGAATTCCAGGTGCACTTATACCATCATCATTGGTAACTAATATCAATGGTTTATTTTTTTTCATAGAAACAAAAGTACTTATAATTGATTTATTGCTGTGTGGCAAAAGCAAAATAGATAAACAACGGATTGTTATTAAATAGAGTGGTAGAAAAATCTTATCGCCCAAATACACTAATTAATCGTAAAAAAACATTGATAAGTTGAAACATTTTGAAAAACTTACCGTATAGTAAGATTATTTAGAAACTAAATTATTTTTATGAGACAACTAAAAATATCCAAACAGGTTACCAATCGCGAAACCGCATCACTCGACAAATATTTACAAGAAATTGGAAGAGTTGATTTAATTTCGGCTGATGAAGAAGTTGAATTAGCCATAAAAATAAGGGCTGGCGACCATAATGCACTTGAAAAATTGACAAAAGCAAATCTTCGATTTGTAGTTTCAGTTTCAAAACAATATCAAAATCAAGGTTTGAGTTTACCCGATTTAATTAATGAAGGCAATTTAGGTTTGATAAAAGCTGCTCAACGATTTGATGAAACTCGTGGTTTTAAGTTTATTTCCTATGCTGTGTGGTGGATTCGTCAATCCATTCTTCAGGCTTTAGCCGAACAATCTCGTATTGTACGATTGCCATTGAATAAAATTGGTGCTATTAATAAAATCAATAAAACATTTTCGAAACTTGAACAAGAATTTGAACGTGAACCAAGTGCTGCTGAAATTGCAGTAATGCTCGATATTTCTGAGTTGGAGGTAAAAGAATCGATGAAAAATACTGGGCGACACGTTTCCATGGATGCGCCACTTACAAGTGGAGACGATAATGCTGGAAGTATGTATGATGTGATGGAAGGCGAAGATAGCCCAAGCCCAGAGTTTGGTTTATTACACGAATCGTTGAGAAGAGAAATTGAAAGAGCTTTGCACACACTTACTTCTCGTGAAGCAGATGTGGTCAGATTATATTTTGGATTGAATGGAGAACACGCTATGACATTGGAAGAAATAGGAGAAAAATTTGATTTAACACGTGAAAGAGTAAGACAAATAAAAGAAAAAGCAATTAGAAGATTAAAACATACTTCGAGAAGTAAAATATTAAAAACTTATTTGGGTTAAAACTTCCCTCTTTTTATCTATTTCTCTATTAGTTTTTTAAAATGGAGTGCTACCAATGGTTGCATCCAAAGTCTCGTAATGTGCTTCAATTGGCTTAATACTCATTACTGGTATGCGTGAGTGATTTACAATTTGTTTTGCAAAAGCACCTAAAAACATTCCTGTCAAATCAGATTCGTGATCTGTCATTGTTACAATCAAATCAGCTTTTACTTCATTGGAATATTTAATTGCTTCGATTGCCAAATTTTTACCGTGAACAATTTTTCTATCATATTCTATTTTTGCATTTTCCAAAGCAGATTGAACCGATTCAATTTTTATCATGAATTTATTTTCATCAATATCTTCATCTGTATTTACTAATCCTAATAAATGTACGAAAGCTCCATAATGTGTAGCTATTTCAATCACATAATCTACTTTTTGGCGAGAATGTAACGAATTGTCGATTGGTAAAATAATATTTCTGAAGCCAAGTTTTTTTTGTTCCGATTGAAAAGTAATAATTGGACAAGGAGAAAGTGTGATTATTTTATGAGCATTACTACCAAGAAAAAACTCTTGAAACCCTTTTGTTCCGTGAGTTCCCATAACAATTAAATCTATTTTATGATCAATTGCAATTTCATTTAATTCCGCCACAACTCTTCCTCTACCAACCAATGTTATTACATGGATACCATATGTTTTTTTTATTTTTTCAGCTTGATTATCCAAATTTCTTTTTGCACTTTTTTCAATTTCAGATGTGTCAATTGACATTACTGTAATTGGATCGTATAGCGTATATACAAATTCCATTGCTTCAACAATGTGAAGCAAATACAAATCAGCTTTTAACAAACTTGCCATAAAAGCACCTTGTTCCAATGCTAATTGAGCTGTAGCAGAAAAATCCAATGGGATTAATATTCGCTTAATTTCTGTTTTTTTCATCTGTTTATGATTTTGTATTTTTTAACTTTAGTTGATACAAATAAGTGTAATAAACACTGCTATAAAAATTAAAATGCAAAAAATAATGTTGGCTTTTTTAAATTGCTTTCGTTCATCTTTTTCTATCTTTTCTAAAACAGAATTGATTATATTCTCTACTTGCAAAATAGAATTTTCTTCTTTATAAAGATAATCATACACTCCACTTTTCAACAGCTCTTTTTCGAGTTCTGTATCTTTATTACGTGTTAAAATCACAACGGGAATAGTTGGTTTTACTTTTTTTATTTCCTCATAAGTTTCTTTCCCATTTATTCCAGGTAGCCAATAGTCAAGAATAATCAACATTGGATTGAGTTCTAAATTTTTGATACAATCTTCACCAGTTTTCATGCAAATACATTTAATCATATTATTGTTTGACAATGTGTAATCCAACATTAATGAATACATTTCATTATCTTCTACTATAAAAACAAATTTGTTGGTAATGGCTTTCATATATAAGTGTTATGTTGATTTTAATAAATAATATAAAGTATCAATAATAAGAGCTACAGCTAAAAGCATTAAAATTCTTGTAATCCACCATTTGTATTTTTTCAATCGTTTGGAAATTAATATTGTTTCAATTGCATTTTTTAAAATAGTTTGTGTTTTCAAAAAAGCATTATCATTTTTTATAATGTAATCGTAAGCGCCATCTTTAATGCTTTCAAGGGCAACATTCATTTTATCCTGACCAGATAACATTATTACCGTCATATCGGGATCTGTTTGTTTAATTTTTTGAAGTGCTGTACGTCCATCCATAGCATTTGGATACAAACTATTTAGTTTATAATCTAAAATAACAATGTCTGTTTTCTGTTCTGATATGTGTTTCAAAAAATCTTCTCCCGAATAAAATAAACGGATAATAATAGTTCCTTTCAACTTTTCTTGAAGATAATGCTTCAACGATTTCAAAAACATTTCATCGTCATCAACTATGCTTATAGATATTTTTTCTATGGCTTTCATGGTTATTTTGCTAACGCATATTGTAATAAATTAAATCGAATAGAATTAATATAATCAGTATGATTCCTATAATATAATTCCATTTAGAATATTTGTTGCTTTCTCGTTCAATTTCTATACTTGAAATTATGTTTCTCACCAAATTTTCTATTCTCACAAAAAAACTTTCGTTTTTTACAACATACTCAAATGCCCCATTTTTAAAAGAATCAGCCACAACCTCCAACTTATCCTGTGCCGAAAGCATTATCACAAAAGCTTCATTCTCTTCTAATTTTATTTTTTTTAGCACTTGAAGTCCGTCCATAGCTTCTTTGTTTTCGCTATTCAAATAATAATCTAAAATGATAATGTTTGGATTGTCAGACATTTTTTTCAATGCCAATTCTCCTGTACTAAACGAATTTATTTTGATTTTTGATTTCAGTTTTTTGCTTAACGAATGAGCTAATGAAGAAAGAAACATTTTGTCATCATCTACTAAAAAAACAGAAATTGGTTTGTCTGTAGTTTCCATGATATTTATTTTTTAGCATATTTTTTTATATGATCTAATAATTCACTAAAATTTATTGGTTTACTAATAAAATCAACTGCACCTAAACCAATTGAATGGAGTACTAAATCTGCTTTATCCAAAGACGAAATAATAATAATTGGTATTTTATTAAAATAAAATTGTTTCAACAAACTGAGTAATCCTAATCCAGATATATTCGGCATCATTACATCTGAAATAATTAAATCAATTTTTTCTTTTTCAATTATATCCAATGCTTCGTAGCCATTTTCAGCCACCACAGTATCATAGCCACCATTCTTCAAACTATGAGAAATTGACTCTAACTGTAACTTATCATCATCAACGATTAAAATTTTCATAATATTTTTTTTTAATGGTTCAATAGTGTGTATGAAATTATTGCAATTAATACTATCACTAAAAAATACATAATGATTTTTGTAAAACCAGAATTAACTTCAATATCACCTGCAATATTTGAGATTAAATTATTTATTCTCACCAGTGCTGTTTGTGTTTTTGAAATATAATCATACGCCCCATTTTCCATACAATCAATAGCAACGCTTAAACTATCCTGTGAAGAAAGTATAATCACTTTTGTTTTAGGATTTATTTTTTTTATTTGTCTTAAAATTGCCATTCCATTCCAAGCATAAGGAATTTCGGAATTCAAATAATAATCTAAAATAACTATTGCTGGTTTTTTTTTCATTTGCTGCAAACAAGCTTCTCCTGTTTGAAAAGTATAGACAGACAAAGAATCTATTTGACTGGAAATAGAAAGTTCTAATGCTTTTGAATACAACACATCATCATCAACAATGAATACTGTAATTTGTTTTTTTTGTTTTGAAGATGATACATCTGCTGTTTTAGAAGATTTGAACAAATGCTTTTGCTCGGATGAATTTGTTTTTGAAAACATTCTGTCATCGAGTAATAAAGGAGCGGAGAATTTGGCTGAAGTTTTCATTAGAATACCTTTTTGTTTCTAATGGATACGTTACTAAATTTGAATTTTATTTAATTTTCGTTAAACGAAACCAATTGCAAGGTGAGCGAATAAAAAAAGCGAGTGAAATAGTGAACTATAAAAATGTTTTTTTCTCAACTTCAAGTTCTTCAAGAGCTACTTTGCAAACATTTTTTATTTTCAATATCAAATCAGGTAACTCATCTATATGTGTTTCATTAAAACTATATTCTTCAATTAAATGAATCACACTTTCTAGTTCTTTAATTCCCATAAATGAAAAAGAAGGTTTCATTTTATGAGCCACACCATGCAACATTTTCCATTCTTTTGCATTAAAATATTTTTCCATATTGCTTATAGCTTCAGGTGTTTGAGCCATAAAAACAGTTATCATTTGGCTTATAAATTCATTGCTTCCATTTGAAAGTTCTTTTAAATAAGTCAAATCAATATGTTTATTGTTTCTAGTTTCCATTTTATTTTATTTTATTTTATTTTATTTTATTTTATTTTAAATAAATGTTAAGTGTTTTTAGTTGGTTGAAAAATTGAGGTTATCTTGGAGTATAAATTTTTCGCATCAAAAGGCTTAGATATATAATCATTCATTCCTGCATTTAAACATTTTTCAGCTTCACCAGACATTGCATGAGCTGTCATTGCAATAATTGGAATGGAAGAATTTATTGTTTTTCTGATTATTCTAGTCGCTTCATAACCATCCATTTCGGGCATTTGAATATCCATCAGCACAACATCAAATTTGTTGTTTTTTAATTTTTCAAGAGCAATCAAACCATTTTCGGCAACCTCTACATTCCAATTCCAATTCGTCAACACTTTTTGGGCAAGCATTTGATTTAATAAATTATCCTCTACCAGCAATACTTTTAATTCTAAAGTTCTTTCTTCTACAATTTCTTTTTCTGTACTATTATTTGTTTCTATTTTTTTATTAATACATTTTTTAAACTCTAAATTGAATGTAAATATTGAACCTATTCCTAATTGGCTTTGAACAGAAATGGAGCCACCTTGCATTTCAATTAATTGTTTTACAATTGTAAGTCCTAATCCTGTACCACCATATTTTCTGGTAGTTTCGTTGCTTGCTTGAGTAAATTCTTGAAATATCGTTAGCTGTTTATCAGCAGAAATTCCTATTCCACTATCAATAACCGAAAATTGAATGTTAATTATGTCATCAACTTCATTTATTAAATCAACTTCTATTTTTATTTCTCCTCGTTCGGTAAATTTTATCGCATTGCTTAACAAATTCAATAATATTTGGTGAAGCCTAATCGGATCGCCAATTAGTACAAGCGGAATTCGCTCATCAATTTTTGTTACCAGTTTTAAATTTTTTTCTTTTAATTTTTGAAGCATCAATTCTGATAAGGTTGTTAGCAAATTTGATGGCTTGAATTCAATTTGTTCAAAAGCAAATTTTCCTGATTGAATTTTAGAAAAATCAAGTATATCATTAATAATTACAAGTAGATTTTCTCCTGAAATTTTAACAGCTTCTATATATTGTTTTTGTTCTTGGTTTAGTTCTGTTTTCAAAATTAAATTGGTAAAACCAACTATTGCATTCATAGGAGTACGAATTTCAT
>JAYTXX010000131.1:0-7917 GCA_043742725.1 Bacteroidota bacterium
GAATAGCAAATTTTATAAAACTTATTTATCAGAAGGAGAAATTTAAAAGAATTGTAAATAATCTTTAATTTTCTTTGCGATACTTTGCGACATAAAAAAATTAAAACATGAAAAAAGAAGATTTACCTCAAGACAATTCGCCACTGGGAAGAGTTACCAGAGAAGTGTGTTATGTGAAAAATGAAGAAGGGCATTACACTACCGATTTAAGTTTAGGTTGGGAAACAAAAAAAGCTGCACTCGAAAATGCTTGGGACGATATTAACGAACGTGTGGAAGAAGCAAAAAAAGCAGTACGCAATGGAGAAAAAAGTCCTATTTATTATTTTATGGAACTACGCTTAATGGATTTGATAGTACTTTCGGGATATACAGGCTTTTGGAAATTCAATATCAAGCGTCATTTTAAACCAGAAGCATTTAAAAATTTGAGTGATGAAAAATTAAAAAAATATGCAAAAGCATTTGACATAACAGTAGAAGAATTAAAACAATTTAAAGGATAATAGTGGAAAAAGAATTTAAACATTTGCAAACAGCACACTGCGAAAATGGTGTAGCAACAAGCCTTTTGAGATATCACGGAGTTGATTTTTTAACCGAACCGCTTATTTTCGGAATGGGTTCTGGTATATTTTATATTCACGTTCCATTGCTAATGATTAATGGCGGTCCAGCAATTTCATATAGAAGTATGCCTGGTTGGATTTTTAGCAGAGCAAGCAAAGCATTAGGAATAAAAGTAACGAGAGTTAAATTTAACAACGAAGCAAAAGCACAAGCATTTTTGGATGAAAAAGTAAAACAAGGAATTCCTGTTGGTTGCCAAGTTGGAGTATTTAATTTGCCTTATTTTCCGCCCGAATATCGTTTCCATTTCAATGCACATAATTTAATTGTGTTCGGAAAAGAAAATGGAAATTATTTGGTAAGCGACCCAATTATGGAAAATCCAACATTGCTTTCGGAAGCAGATATGATGAAAGTGCGATTTGCAAAAGGTCCACTTGCACCAAATGGTCATATTTATTTTCCTGAAAATGTGGGAACAATAAAAAAGGAATTGCTAAACGCAGCTATTATCAAAGGAATTAAAAGAACTTCGGGAGAAATGCTTTACATACCAGGAAGCATTGCTGGAGTATCGGGAATAAAATATACCGCCAAACAAATTCGTAAATGGCGCGATAAATTAGGTACTCGAAAAGCAGGATTATATCTTGGACAAATTGTGCGAATGCAAGAAGAAATAGGAACTGGTGGTGGTGGTTTTCGTTTTTTATATGCTGCATTTTTAGAACAAGCAAGTGTTATTTTAAAAAATGATACATTGATGGAAGTATCCGATGATTTTACAAAAGCAGGTGATATGTGGCGTGCAAGTGCTGTGCAAATGGGAAGAATTTACAAAGGCAGAATTAATAATGAACAAGCCGATTTTGAACTCTGTGCTGACGCATTAATGCAAATTTATGAAGTGGAAAAAGCAGCGTTCAAAAAATTACATAAAATAAAATGGTAAAAACTATTATAAAAAAGTAAATGGTATTAGTTTTGTAAAAGAAAAAATAATTATAAAAATAAACTCTCAAAATAACTTGACATGAAAAAAATAATTTTAGCAATAATGGCAATAAGTATTTTCAGTACTGCTATTGCACAAAAAAAAGGAAAAGGAAAAGGAAAAGAAAAAGAAGTGAATTACAAAAAAATTTTCTACATAGATACGAAAGCTGAAAATAGCGATTTAGTTATAAGTATCGACAATGCTGTATCTACAGAAGGTGAAACAAAATTCAAATTAAAAATTACAAACAAAACTAACGACTATATTATTTACAAACCAGAAGAAAGCACATTCACTATTGAAGGAAAAGAAATTAAACCAAACGAAAAAATTCTGATTATTTCCCCTAACGAATCCGACTTTAGAGTTATTAATTTAAAAGGCGCGTACAACACTCTTAAAAATTACTCATTCGTTGTTGGTGGCTTGTACAAAGCGAGTTCAAATAGCGGAACAGTTCAAGCACCCGATTTTAAATTACCTCCTTCCCAAAACGATTTTAGAGTAAGTGGCTTCAATTGTGGATTAGTTAATTTAAGCAAAGCATCGGATAAAACAGATGTGAAATTTAGATGCTCTTACAATGGTGATAAAGTTGGATTTATTTATCCTTCGCGAGCAGCAGTGAGAATGCCCGATGGAAACGATTATGCCAATGCAAAGGCAAAAGCAAAACCAATTATGTTAATGAAAGGCGAAGATGACAGCTTTGTTTTATCTTGGGAAAGAATGCCAGGCGGAAGAGCGAATGATATGCAAATTGTAAACATGATTGTAAAATGGAATGATACTTTTAGCGAATCGTCACTTGAAAAAATGAATTCCGAAAAAGTTGAATTGCAATTTGATGAAGCATTGAGCAACGCAAAAGGAAAATAATATTTTCACATTTTTTATAAAGCCTGTCATCATTTTTTAGACAGGCTTTTTATTTTATAAAAAACAATAAAAAAATTTCAAAAAAAATAGCATTAAAACTCGTCATTGCGAGGAACGAAGCAATCTCTAAACAATTCATTATTTATAGATTGCTTCGGTGAAAAACCTCGCAATGACGCAATAATAAAATTTGTAGAAACTAGAAAGTCTTGCACTAACGTGCATAGTTTCAAAAACGAATGAGACCAATGAAAAAAAAAGTATTAGTTGTTTATTACACACAAACGGGACAGTTGAGTAGTGCTGTAAAAGCCACACTTCAACCACTTGAAATGGATGATGAAATAGAATTGCATTACGAACAAATTAAACCTAAAAATTCATTTCCATATCCTTGGACATACATGCAATTTTTTGATGCATTTCCCGAAACTGTAAATGCTGTGCCCTGTGAGTTAGAGCCCTTTTCATTTAATCCCGAAACAAATTATGATTTAATTGTTGTTGCTTACCAACCTTGGTTTTTGTCAATTTGTATTCCTATCAATTCGTTTTTAATTTCGGAACAGGCAAAAAAAGTAATGCGCAACAAACCCGTTGTAACAATTATTGCTTGCAGAAATATGTGGTTGAACGGACAAGAAAAAATGAAAGTTCATTTGAAAAACATGCAAGCAAATTTGGTTGGAAATATAACATTTACTGACAAAGCCGCCAACTTGGTAAGTTTAGTAACAGTGTTTGCATTTTTATTAGGCGGAGTAAAAGAAAAATTTTTAGGCATTTTTCCAAAATATGGAGTAAAAGAAAATGATTTAAAAGAAGCTCCAAAATTTGGAGAAATTATTTTAAAACATTTGAAAACAAACGATTATACAAATCAACAAGAAGAATTAATTTTAGCGGATGCAATAAAAATAAAATCAAATTTGATGTTGTTGGAAGGCAGAGGAAGAGTTTTATTTCCGCTCTATGCAAACTATATTTCTAAAAGAGGAACTGCTGGAAGTGCTGATAGAAAAACACGAGTACGCATTTTTGGAATTGTGCTTCCTGCAGCTATTTTAATTCTTTCGCCCATAATTACTATTATTTCCAGACTTGCACCAATTGTTGCATCAAAAAAAATAAAAAAAGAAATTAATTATTATTCACAAAACAGTTTAAGATAATTTTACTCGAAATATTTAAAAAAATATTCCCATTTCATTTCCTAAAAATTGATTAATTCTATTATTTTTGCAGTTGCACGAAAACACATTTAACCATATTTCACAATGTTTTAAAGGATTGTGAATTTTATTAAACATTTATGGACAGAAACGTTTATATCAATCGTATTTCAAAATTTTTGCCTGGAAATCCTGTGAGCAATGATGAAATGGAGCAATACCTTGGTTTTGTTGGTGGAAGTATAAAATCAAAATCAAAACCAGTAATTTTAAGAAACAATAAAATTACCAATCGCCATTATGCGTTGGATAAGAATGGCAACAGCACATATAGCAATACCGAACTTACCGTTGAAGCAATTAAAAAATTGATTGATGTAAATTTTAGCATCAAAGATATTGAACTTCTAACCTGCGGAACAACTACTCCTGACCAAATGCTACCAAGCCATGCATCAATGGTTCATGGAAAATTAAACGAACGACCTATTGAAGCAATTGGTTTTTCTGGCTCTTGTTGCTCTGGAATGAATGCGCTCAAATACGCTTACATGTCGGTACTTACAGGCTATACAACAAATGCAGTAACAACAGGTTCAGAAATATTTTCGCATTGGATGATTGCAAATAATTTTAAAGAAGAAGCTGAAAAAATTAAAGCCATTGAAGAAAATCCAATACTTGCATTTGAAAAAGATTTTCTCAGATGGATGCTATCTGATGGTGCTGCTGCAGTATTAATTTCGGATAAACCAAATACTGATTCATTGTCCCTAAAAATTGATTGGATTGAAATCTGTTCATTTGCAAATGAAGTGGAAACCTGCATGTATGCTGGTGGAGAGAAATTGTCAACTGGCGATTTAAAAGGTTGGGCAGACTATGAACAAAAAGAATGGCTAGAAAAATCATTATTTTCATTGCGCCAAGATGTTAAACTTTTGGACTCGTACATTGCACAATTAGGAACAAAAAAATATGTGGAGTTATTCAAAAAACACAATGTTGATGCTAAAAGCATTGATTGGTTTTTACCTCATATTTCATCAGAATATTTTCGTTCAAAAGTAGATGATGAAATGAAAAAATATGGCGTAGAACTTCCACAAGAAAAATGGTTTGTTAATTTAGGAAAAGTTGGAAACATTGGCTCTGCCTCTATTTTTATAGCATTGGAAGAATTAATGAATTCTGGAAAATTACAAAAAGGACAAAAAATAGCACTTACCATTCCCGAAAGTGCACGTTTTTCTTATGCTAACGCAGTTCTAACCGTTGTATAAAATGTTGCAACTGCACGAAAAACCATTAGTTGAAGGCGAAAGCATATTAGCTCTTATTCCACAAAGAGCACCAATTGTAATGGTAGATAAACTTTGGAAAAACGATGAAACAACTTCTGTATCGGGATTTACAATAAAAGAAGAAAATATTTTTTGTGAAAATGGATATTTTACCGAGCCAGGAATAATTGAAAATATTGCACAAACAGCAGCACTTCGAGCTGGTTACACTTTTTCCTTAATGCCCAAAGATGATACAAATGCAAAACCACCACTTGGATTTATTGCGGCAATAAAAAAATTAATTATTCATCAATTACCAAAAGTTGGTAGTGAATTATTGACTGAAGTTATAGTACAACAAATTATTTTTGATGTAACACTCATTACCGCTAAATCTATAGTAAACGGAGAACTTATAGCTGAATGTGAAATGAAAATATTTTTAAAAAAAAATTAATACCCTAAATTTTTCAGCTACCAAAAATGACTTCCAGCACAGCAATTCAAGTAAGTCAATTAGTAAAAAAATATAAAAAAACAGTTGCTCCCGCTGTTGATAGCATTTCTTTATCTATTCCAAAGTGCTCAATTTATGGACTACTTGGACCAAATGGTGCAGGAAAAACCACAACCATTTCTATTTTATGTGGATTGATAAACTCAACAAGTGGAAATGTAACAATTCAAAATTTATCTTTTGAAAAAAATCGTGAAGAAATAAAAAAAATAATTGGAGTGGTTCCGCAAGATATTGCCCTCTATCCTACTCTTACTGCGTTTGAGAATCTTCAGTATGTTGGAAATATGTATGGTTTGAAAGGAATAGATTTAAAAGAAAAAATAAATTCGCATTTAAAACATTTTGGATTAATTGAACATTCGAAAAATAAAATTGGAAATTTTTCGGGTGGAATGAAACGTAGAATAAATTTAATTGCAGGGATTTTACATCAACCCGAAATTTTATTTTTAGATGAACCTACTGTTGGTGTTGATGTTCAATCGAGAAATGTAATTACCGAATATTTGCACGAATTAAATAAACAGGGTTGCACAATTATTTACACATCGCATTTAATGGAGGAAGCAGAAAATTTATGTTCCGAAATTTCAATTATAGATAATGGAAAAATTATTGCCAATGGTTCTCCCAAAAATTTAATACAAGAACATTCTACAATTAATTTGGAAGAATTATTTTTAAAACTAACAGGTAAAAAATTAAGAGATTAAAAAATAAAATGCTTCGATTAATTTCCACTATACGAAAAGAACTATTGATTCTGCTGCGCGACAGAGGTGGCTTGGCAATTTTATTTTTAATGCCAATGGCAATGATTACAATAATGGCACTCATTCAAGATGCGCCATTCAAAGATTATCAGGAATTGAAAATACCGCTACTGCTTGTAAATAAAGATACTGGCACGTTAGGAAGAACGATTGAAGTTGAATTAAAAAAATCAAAAATATTTGAAATTAATTTGGCAAATAAATCAGAGGAAGAAACAAAACAAATTATTAAAGCTGGTGATTTTGAAATTGGAATTGTAATTCCGAGCAATGCAACCGAATTATTAAATTCAAAAGTAAATACATTTGTAAGCACAAAGCTTTCTGCTGTTGGTTTATCCGATTCTGCAAAAAAAACAACTACCACTCAAGACAAAGAATTAAACTTAACTATTTTGTTTGCACCTGATACCAAAAAATCATTTAAAGTTTCAATCATAAGTTCACTAAAACAATTTACTTCGAAATTAGAAACACAAACACTACTCGATTTTTTTACAAAAGAATTAAACAAAGATGGCTCTAAAACAACTGAAAATAGTAAGATTGATGATTTAGTAAATTTCAAAGAATTGAATACTGTTGAAACACCTGAAGAAGCTTTGCAATTAAATTCGGTGCAACATAATGTTCCAGCTTGGACAATTTTCGGAATGTTTTTCATCGTAATTTCTTTAGCAGGAAGCATTATCAAAGAACGTGATGATGGTAGTTACACACGTTTACTCACAATGCCTGGCTCCTATCTTACAATAATGATGGGCAAAATAAGTGCTTATCTTTTAGTTTGTATTATACAATGTTTTTTAATGTTGATGGTTGGTATTTTTATTCTACCAATGTTTAACTTGCCCACACTTGTAATTGGAAATGCTATTGGAGCAATTACTTCTGTTGCAATTTGCTGTGCTTTAGCAGCAACAGGATATGGAATTTTAGTAGGTACTTTATTTACAACACAACAACAATCATCTACCTTTGGAGCTGTATCAATTGTAATACTTGCTGCATTGGGAGGCATTTGGGTTCCAGTGTATGTGATGCCTGAAAGTATTCGTACACTCACTGAATTTTCCCCACTTTATTGGGCTTTAAGTGCTTTTCATAAACTTTTTATTGGTGGAGGAAATATCCAAACTGTTTTGCCATACATAGCGAAACTATTGTTATTCTTTGTTTTCACAACTGGCATTGCTTATTATTTCAACAATAAAAAAATTAATTAATTCATTTGCTTTTGTAAAATTTATGCATCCCTTGTCCCGTAGGGACTATCTATTGGTAATAAATGAAATCTGTATAAAAAAACAAGTCCCGTAGGGACGAAATTAAAAAAGTATGAATTTCATTGATAAATATCGTCCCTACGGGACTTGCAAATTATTTTATTCTGTTGTAACTACCAATACATAGTCCCTACGGGACTTATAAGCTAATTTTATAAGTAAACAAAAAGCAAAAAAAATAATTAGCTACTACTAATAATTTCTTTTTTCTAACGCTATTATTTTAGGAAATAAAATATTTTCTTCCAGAAAAATATGTTTGTGAATGTCTTGTTCAAAATTAAAAAGTTGAGCATAAAAAAGTTTTAAACTTGGGTTGGCATTTTTAGGAGCAGAATAATTAGTACTCAACAATCTCAATTTTGCTAATAACTTTTCTATTTTCCGATGTTCTTTTATTATAGAGTCGAGTGGGCTTTTCAAGGAAACAGAAA
>JAYTXX010000132.1:0-4206 GCA_043742725.1 Bacteroidota bacterium
TTCGGAAGCTTGTATTATAGTTGCGTTGTAGCCAATTAAAATAGCAAGTATTAAAAATGGAATTTTTTCGGCAATGGTTTTAAAATCAATTTTACGTTGATAATAATAATCAATCAATATCAATACTAATGGCAACGGAACTGCCATTGCTTTGCTTAAGCAAGATAAAACGAACAATAAAAATACAGCTACGAGATGAATTATTTTTTTTGTTTCGAGATAACGCAAATAAGTAATACAAGAAAGTAAAAAGAAAAAACAATACATTAAGTCCTTTCGTTCGGCAATCCAAGCCACACTTTCAACGTGCATCGGATGTATTCCAAACCAAAGTGCAGAGAGTGTTGCAACCCAAAACTTTTTTTGTGAAAGTGAATAAATAAAACTAAAAACTAAAAAGGTGTTGAGTAAATGAATAAAAATATTGGTATAGATGTAACTTTTTATTTTTAGTTCAGAATATTTATAATTCATCGCAAGCGTAATCATTGTTATTGGATGATAGTTGAGCATTACCTCTGTACGAGGCTTAAACAATGTTTTTATATTTTCTGAAGAAAGACTTTTAATAAGTGGTTGATTGATAACATAGCCACCATCGTCCCAATTTGTAAATTCTTTTTTTGAACTTAAAGCAGGCAAAAAACAAATGTATGTAACCACTATAACAGCTATTACAATACCTAATTGAGTTGTATTTTTATACCAAGCAATATTTTGATTTGATTTTACTTCTTTTGTTTTTTTACTCATAACAATTCTGCTATAAATTTATTACACCACAAGTTTAACTAAAATATTTGGACTAAAAAATCAATTAAAATTACGATATTTAACCACAGAAAAAATAAAAAAGTAAATCATACAAACCATCTAATCATTAAATAAAATGGATCAATTATTTGAAATTTTAAAAACCATTTTGCCAGCAGGTATTGTTTTTTTAACGACTTATTATTTGGTAAAAACTTTTTTGGATAATGCAAGTCGTAAAAAAAGTATGGATTTGAAATTAGCAAATCAAACTATTCTTACCCCAATCAGATTGCAGGCTTATGAGCGTGTGGTGTTGTATTTGGAACGTATTAATCCTAATGGAATGGTTATGCGTTTGAATAAAAATACAAGTGCGGCAATTTTTCAAGGAGAATTATTAAAAACCATTCGTACTGAATTTGAACATAATTTGTCGCAACAAATATATATGAGCAACAAATCTTGGGTAGCAGTAGTGAGAGCAAAAGAAGAAACAATAAAGTTGATAAATGTGTCTTCGGGTAGAGTTTCTGGTGATGCTTCGGGAATGGAGCTGGCGCAAACAATTATTAATGTGTCATCACAATTATCTGAATTGCCTACAAAATCTGCAATTGATATTATTAAATCAGAAATAGCAAGAGAGTTTTAATTTATGCAAGAAAAAGAACGCAAAGAAAAATTTTGTACCGATTCGGGAATTGAAATAAAAAGAGTTTATTATCCTTCACCTTTGGTGGATGAGCAACCAGGTGAATTCCCTTTTACTCGTGGAGTTCAGCCAACAATGTATCGCAGTAAATTTTGGACAATGCGCCAATATGCAGGATTTTCTACTGCTGAAGAGTCGAATAAACGCTATCATTATTTATTGAACAATGGTACAACAGGATTATCAGTTGCATTTGATTTGCCAACACAAATTGGATATGATAGTTCACATGATTTTGCTGATGGAGAAGTTGGAAAAGCAGGAGTAGCAATAGATTCGTTGCGTGATATTGAAATTTTATTTGATGGAATAAAGTTGGAAAACATTACCACATCAATGACTATTAATTCAACAGCATCTATACTTTTATCCATGTACATTGCATTGGCAAAAAAGCAAGGTGCTGATTTGAAAAAAATATCTGGAACAATTCAGAATGATATTTTAAAAGAATATGCAGCTCGTGGAACCTACATCTATCCGCCAAAGCCGAGTATGCGTATTATTACTGATATTTTTGAATATTGTAGCAAAGAAATTCCAAAATGGAATACCATTTCAATTTCTGGCTATCATATACGAGAAGCGGGTTCTACAGCAGTGCAAGAATTGGCATTTACATTGGCAAATGGAAAAGCATATTTAAAAGCAGCCATTGACAAAGGTTTGGATATAAATGTATTTGCAAAACGATTGTCGTTTTTCTTTAATGCACACAATAATTTATTTGAAGAAGTTGCAAAATTTCGTGCAGCACGAAGAATGTGGGCACAAATTACAAAAGAGCTGGGAGCAACTGATGCAAAAGCTCAGATGCTCCGTTTTCATACACAAACTGGCGGTTCAACATTAACAGCACAACAACCACAAAATAATATCATTCGTGTTACAACGCAAGCATTATCTGCTGTTTTGGGAGGAACACAAAGTTTGCATACCAATGGTTTTGATGAAGCCATTGCATTGCCAACCGAAGAAGCTGCTCGTATTGCTTTGCGTACACAGCAAATTATTGCTTACGAAAGTGGTGCGGCAGATACCGTTGATCCATTGGCAGGCTCTTATTTTGTTGAATCGTTGACCAACGAAGTAGAAGCAGCCGCTTGGGAATACATTCATAAAATTGATGCAATGGGTGGTTCGGTGGCGGCAATAGAGCAAGGATATTTGCAAAATGAAATTGCCGCTTCGGCTTATAAATATCAAAAAGATATACAAACGGGAGAAAAAATAATTATTGGTGTAAATAAATTTACTTCCGAAGAACAGCCATTGAAAGATATTTTCACGGTTGATGATTCCATACGTCAATTACAAATTGATAAAATAAACAAAGTGAAAGCCGAGCGAGATAATGAAAAAGTAAAAACTATTTTATTAAAATTGGATTCAAACGCTCGTGCTGATGTAAATTTAATGCCAACCATTTTGGAAGCAGCCGAAAGTTATGCAACACTTGGCGAAATTGCTGACACCATGAGAAATGTATTTGGCGAGTTTAATTAACAATTTGTCGATAATAATTAATAATTAATAAACATATCTACGCAACCTTTTTGTTTATATTTGCGTCATAGTGCTAATGACGATGAAAAAAAATTACATATTTTTACTTTTAAACCTACTGTTTATATCATTTTCCTATTCTGCAACCTGCACATCTACAGGTACTGGAAATTGGAGTAGTGCTTCTACTTGGTCTTGCGGACACGTTCCTACTTGCGGTGATAATATCACAATAGCTTCGGGCACAACAGTTACAGTTGATGTTCAAGTTGATTTAAGTGCTTGTGCTTCATTTACTTTAACAATTAACGGAACCTTAACTTTTAATTCAGGAAATAAACTTGCACTTCCAGCAGGCTCTGTTATTATTATATCTTCAACAGGAAGTATTGTTCCTGGTACAGGAGGAGGCTCTTCCAACCTTATTACAATAAATGGAACCACTGTTTATAGTAGTGGTTTAGGAACTATTACAGGACCAGTAACTGTTACAGAAACAACTCCATTACCAATTGAACTAGTTTCGTTTACAGCACTAAAAGATAAAGATAAAATAGCACTCAAATGGATTACTGCATCGGAGATTAATAATGATTTTTTTACAGTTGAAAAATCGTCCGATGGAATAAACTATACAATTGTTCAAAATATTGATGGTTCAGGAACTACACCTGTTAGTCACACTTACTTAACATTTGATTATTCGCCAACAAATGGGCTTGCTTATTATCGTTTAAAACAAACCGATTTTGATGGGCATAGTACTTTTTCAGGATTGGTTTATGTAGATTTTTATGGAAACCAAAAACCATTTTCTTTTGTAGCTTTTCCAAATCCAAGTGATGGAAATTCAATTAAATTATCCATTGAAAGTGAACAGGCTGAAACGGTTATTTTATCCGTATGTGATGTTGTTGGAAAAGAATATTTTTCAAAAACTATACTTACAGAAGAGAATGGAAATAGTTTATTAAATATAAATTTTATGGGTTACTTAACATCTGGAATATACAGCATAACTGCAAAATCTAAAGATGGAAAGCTTTTGGGTAGTAGTAAAATGATTGTGAAATAATTTTTACTACTTATTTTTTTCTTCTACAATCACAAAAATATCTTCATTATCTTTTTTCATCAAATATTTTTGTGATTGTAGAAGAAAAAAATAAGTAGTAAAAATTATTTCACAATCATTTTACTACTACCCAAAAGCTTTCCATCTTTAGATTTTG
>JAYTXX010000133.1:0-6820 GCA_043742725.1 Bacteroidota bacterium
ATAAGTCGTATATATCAACAAAATAACCTAATGCAGCAACTACAACTAATAAATTAAATGGATTATTGCTTATTTGTTTTTTCATAATGAAATCTAAAAGTAATAAAGAATACGAAATAAAAAATCGCCATTTGAATTTCTCTTTTCAAATGGCGATTTAAAATTTTAATTAAAAACTAATACACAACAATTTTTTTAACTGTTTCGTTTTTAGGATTAGTTATGCTAATCAAATAAATTCCTTTTCCATATGCGGTTACATCTAAAGATTTTGAATAAGAACCGCTAAAGTCGGTTAGTGTTTCTTTGTAGATAGATTGTCCTAAAGCATTTACCAATTCTAATTTATAAGTTGCTCGTTTAGCAGTATTAAAAGTTACTACAAAGTTTCCATCACTCGGATTTGGATAAACAGAAAAATAATAATCGGCAGTTACTTCTACTATTCCAACATTAATTATTGTTGTTGTACTTGATGTTGCAGAAGAACAACCACTAACTGTTGAAATAACAGTGTAATCACCATTTTGAGTTACTGTATAAGTTTGACTCGTTGCACCTGAAATAATACTTCCATTAAAATACCATTGGTTTCCTGTTGTAGCACTCGAAGTTAATACCAATCCGCTTTGTGAAATAGTTGGAGTGGCAGTTGTATTGACTACTACTGTTGTTTTTGTTGTGTTTGTACAACCCACAGAGTTTGTACCAGTAACAGTATAAGTTGTTGTAATAGTTGGTGTAACACTTAACGAATTTGCAGTTGAACCTCCTGTCCAAACATACGTATTTCCACCACTTGCAGTTAAAGTTGTTGTTTGACCTGAGCAAATTGTTGGTGAATTTACAGTAACAGTTGGATTTTGATTAACTGTAATAAATGCTGTTGTAGAATTTGAACATCCCGAAGAAGTTCCTGTTACAGTATATGTTGTAGTTACTGCTGGTGTAACACTCAAGGTAGTTGTAGTAGCACCTGTCGACCAACTATAAGTTGTTCCACCACTTGCTGTTATTACACCTACTTTTCCTGAACAAACCGTTGGTGAATTAACTGTAATTGTTGGTATTGTAGAACCAACTGTCATTGTTATAGAATTTGATGTAGCAGGGCTACCTGTAACACCCGATAAATTAGATGTCATAATACAAGTAACTATTTGTCCATTTGTTAATGAAGATGTAGTGTAAGTATCAGTAGTTCCTACATTGGAACCATTTACTTGCCATTGGTAAGTAGGTGCTGTTCCTCCATTTGTTGGTGTTGCAGTAAATGTTACAGATGTTCCCACACATACAGAACTACTACCTGTAGATGTTACAACTGAAACACTTGCAACTGGCGCATACAAATCACTTTCCCAAACTCCTCTACCAAATGTTGCCGCTCTTAACTTCAATCCAGCATACTGAATTTCCAATTCTTTTACAATCACATTTGGTAATCCAGTTGAATAATTCGCCCAAGAAGACATTGTGTTATCTCTATAATAAACACCAACATCGGTTCCTATATACAATGCATCATTCGTAGAATTATTTTGATAAACAATACAATTTACTGGTAAGTTAGGCAAGCCTGTATTTGTATAATTAGTCCAAGTTACTCCAGCATCCGCAGAATAATATACTTTAAAAGTGGATGTGTATCCCGAAAATGTAACCCATACATGCTGTGGATTAGTTTTTGAAACTGCAATATAAGTAATGGCTTCAGACGAAACAGGTAAACCTGTTGTTCTGTTAGTGAAAGAAGTTCCGTTAGTAGATACAAAAAGTCTAGTATCAGTTGCTACATAAATATAATTTGTATCGCTTGGAGCATAAGCCATTGCAATTAAATTTGAGCCAGACAAGCTAACTGTTCCTATTTGACTCCAAGCACCACCTCTATTTACAGATTTATAAACCTGTCCTTTTCCAACAAGTAGAGTAGATGCTTTTAGTGGATTCATAATGTATGGTGTTACCCAATCTCCATCAGCATCAACTCCTGAACCTCCTGATGAAACAATATTTGTATTCATATTTCCACCTGTTGTTGTTCTATTGATATCTCCATAATACAATTCCCCGTATTGTACATTTGCATTCGACCAATCAACAATTGATTCCATACCATCTCCACCAAGTGGATTTGACCAAGTGGAACCACCGCTCCATTTATTTGTTCCGTTATCTTGCCATCCTGAAACTAACAAATTTTGATTTGTAGCAGATAAACCAAAACGATATATTTGAGCAATTTGTAAACCAGCACTTAAGTCGGAATAGGCTGTTCCGCTATTTGTAGTTTTAAAAACTCCACCATCACATCCTACAAAAAAAGTAGTTCCACTTCCTGGCAAATATTCCAATGCATGAATATCAGCATGAACATAAGCGGCATTATTTCCTGTCCAATCAGCAGAAAAAGTAAATGAACCTCCGCCATTTGTTGAACGCCAAATATTTACTCCTCCAACAATTACTTCTAATTTATTTGTATTAGAAACTGCTAATGATAAATCGTACCAACCTTGTCCACCAGTATCGCTCCCTGTAGATGAATATCCAAGCAAATTGGGAGATGTTGATTTTACGCTAAAATTTGTTCCACTATCGGTCGATTGATAAATTCCATAATAACCATCACCTGTATCAGCGGCAAGAATATAAACATAATTAGCATCTGCAGGAGTTACTGCAACTGCCAATCGTCCAACAACACTGCTCGATGGTAAACCTGTTGTAATATTTGTAAAGCTAACTCCACCATTAGTTGATTTGTAAAATTTGGTATTGGTGGTTGCATAAATTGTTGTTGTATCCGAAGGACGATATTCAATATCTCTAACATTAAATCCTGAAGTTCCTGAAACTATAGCCCAAGTAGCTCCAGCATTTCGTGTTCTAAAAATTCCGATTGAAGTAGCTGCATATACCACACTTGGATTTTGTGGATTTATAAGCAATCTGCTAATGCTTCTGTAATTTGTTAATGACCAATTTAATGTAGTTGAATTCCATGTTGCACCGCCATCCATGGATTTGTAAATTCCAATGCTGTATGTATCTTGTGCTTCACCATCACCCATTGCCAAATACATTTCTTGTCCATTGTTTGGATTTATAGCTAAATCGGTACATCCAATATTGGGTAATTGGTCGGTTGTTGTTGTCCAAGATGTTCCGCTTGTTGTTGATTTCCAAAAACCACCAGCAGGAGAACCAGCATACATAGTTGAAGTTGTTGTTGGATCAAAACGAACAAAATTGATTCTTCCTGCACCACCGCCACCAGAAGGAATTACCGAAGCACCTACAAATGTCCAATTTGCAGCTTGTGTCGAAGTAACTCCTTTTAATTGTTTTTTTAATCCACCTGGATAATAAGTATCATAATATTCTTGCATTGCTTTTAACATCACTGTTCTATCACCAGTTGGATACACACGAGGTTTCATATAATTTTCCCAACGCTTGTATAATTCCCAACCAGGAAGTTCTCCTTCGTTTTCTTCTGCTATTGGTTCGTTTACCGAATTTTTGGTTCTTTGTTTTATATTTTTTTCATAGCGTTCGCGTTGCATTTCTTTTTCCTTTTTATGATATTTTGAATTAAATGTTTTTTGAACATCATAAAAATTCACAGAGGGATCTTTCATTTTATCAACCCAAGTTTGCGAAACGGCAATGTTTGCAATAAATGCAATAGCAAAAGATAGAAGTAAGTGTTTTTTCATTTTTTTTGATTTTTAAATAGTAATAATTGTTTGCTAAAGATATTTTTATTTTTTCATTAATTCAAAATTTTTAACTTTTTAATCTGAAAAATAAAAACGAATCGACTACAAACAATAAGTGTACTTTTGAATAAAATTAAATAATACAGAATAAAAATATGACGTTTGAAGAATTAAACTTAAATAAAGCATTACGAAATGCACTTTCAGATGTAGGTTTTGCGCATCCTACAACTATTCAGCAAAAAGCATTTGCTCCAATTATGGCAGGAAAGGATGTACTGGGTATTGCGCAAACAGGAACAGGAAAAACGTATGCCTATTTATTACCAATACTTCGTCAATGGCAATTTTCAAAGAAAAGAATTCCTGAAATTTTAGTACTTGTACCTACACGAGAATTGGTGGTGCAGGTAGTAGATGAGGTTCAAAAATTATGCAAATACATGGATTTTGTGGTAGCTGGTGCTTATGGCGGAGCAAATATAAAAACCCAAATGGCTACAATTTATCCTGGTGTGGATATGCTGGTAGCAACACCTGGTCGTTTGTATGATTTAATTTTGAATGGAACTTTCAATATTAAATTAATAAAAAAAATAGTGATTGATGAGGTGGATGAAATGTTGAATTTGGGTTTTAGAACGCAACTAAAAAACATTTTAGATTTATTACCAACAAAACATCAAAGCTTAATGTTTTCGGCTACTATAACTGAAGAAGTAGAAGTGTTTATTCAAAATAATTTTATTTCACCACAAAAAATTGAAGCTGCACCAACAGGAACTCCGCTAAAAAATATTTCACAAATTGCTTATAAAGTTCCAAACTACAACACTAAAATTAATTTCTTGGAACATTTATTATCAACCGATAAAACGATGACCAAAGTGTTGATATTTGCGGGAAGCAAAACATTGGCTGATGACATTCATGACAGAATTGAAAGTAAATTTTCGGAAGAATTAGCAGTAATACATGCCAACAAAGGACAAAACACACGTTTTAAAACGGTACAAGATTTTGAAAAAGGTTCTTGTAGTATTTTAATTGCAACCGACCTCATTGCTCGTGGGTTAGATGTTTCGGCTGTTTCGCATGTTATAAATATGGATGTGCCTATTGTTCCAGAAAATTACATGCATCGAATTGGACGAACAGGAAGAGCCGATAAAAAAGGAATTGCAATTACATTTATAACAGAAGCTGACACAAAACATAAACTGAAAGTGGAAGAATTGATGGGGCAAAAAATTGTAATGAAAGAAATGCCTGAAGATGTTGAAATATCAACAGTTTTGACCATTGATGAGCAGCCCGTGATTTACATGAAAACGATAGAAGTGAAGCAACCTAAATTGGAACCAAAAGGAAAATCGCATCACGAAAAAAGTGAAAAAAATAAAAAAGTGAACAAGAAAATTTCACGAGAAGATGCTAAAAAATTGAAGTACGGAAAAAAATACAGAAAAGAACACAGAGGTTAATTTGTATTTCTGATTTTATTGAAAATTTTTGTGTTGCAATTTTATTTTATAATTTAGTGATAGCGTAAGTAATTTTAAAATTCAGTATTCATCGTATAAAATTTATAAACATGAGAAAGGCTACAAAATTTTTTTTATCTTTTTTTCTTTGCGTTTTTTCGTTTTCAATGAATTCACAAAATGCGTCTAAAGAATCTATAGAAACAGGATTGATTGAATATTCGGCTCCTAAAAACGATGCGAATAATCCATGTATTTCTATTGCCGAGTATGAAATTTTGAATAAACAATGTGCTCAAAATATTCAAAAATTAGGATTAGATAAAAAAACAAAAAAAGGAATTCTTGCTACATCATTAAATTGGCCACTAAAAGCGGCAACTGGTTTTAATGATTGTGGTTTTCATTTCATTGGAGCTTATGTTGATCAAAATACTGCCACAACCTCCATCAATGATTTTGATTGCGGAACGAATACTTATGATGGACATCACGGAACAGATATCGCTGTGTTCCCTTATGGTTTTTATAAAATGGATAATAGCCAAGTGGAGGTGATTGCTGCTGCTGCAGGAACAATTGTTCAAAAAGCAGATGGTAATTTTGATAGAAATTGTTCTTCTAATTCTTTAACAGCCAATTCAATTATTATACAACATGCTGATGGTAGCGAAGCATTGTATTGGCACATGAAACAAAATTCTGTTACGAGTAAAACCGTTGGACAAACTGTGGTTGCTGGAGAATATTTAGGTGTAGTAGGCAGTTCGGGAAGTTCTTCTGGTCCACATCTTCATTTTGAAGTATGGGCAGGAAGTACAAATACAACATACAATGATCCATTTTCAGGAACGTGTAATTTATTAAATGCATCATCTTGGTGGGCAAGTCAAAAACCACATACCGACCCGGCAATAGTTAAAGTTTCTGTAAATACTACAGATGTAGTGATGCCTGGATGTCCAACAACTGAAACACCTAACGAAAGTGATACCTATGCGATTCCATTTCAAGGAGCTGGGTTATCACCAGGCTATGCAAAATTTTATATTTTTATGAGAGAAATACCTGCTGGAGTTTCTATTGATTTAAAAATATTAAATCCCAATTCAACCACATTTAATAGCTGGACTTACACCCCATCCACTTTTTATAAAACAAGTTATTGGGGGTTTTCAAAATTATTACCAACTACTGCTGGTACTTATGTTTTTCAAGCAACATACAATGGAGTAACCTGTTCGCATAGTTTTAATATTACTACTACCGCTGGAATTGCAACATTATTTGATGTAAAACAATTTGATGTTTTTCCTAATCCAACAGCGAATTCAATCAATATTGCTGGCGAAAATATTGATAATGGAAATTACAAATTTATATTAACAGATATTTTAGGCAAAGTACTCGTTAGTAATAATTACAAAGTTGAAAGCAATATGTTGCAAAAAAACATTTCGCTCTCCGATTTTTCAAATGGAATTTATTTTTTATCAATCGAATCTGACAAACTAAAAACAGTTAGGAAAATAATTAAGAATAACGAATAGCAAATAAAAATTTTGCTAAATAAAAAAATCGCAAACAATATTGTTTGCGATTTTTTTA